>JAITNJ010000032.1 GCA_031290545.1 Rhodospirillaceae bacterium
ACTTGATATTCCATTTGTTGATTCTGATGAGAAAATAGAAGCAAGTACTAATTGTTCTATTAATGATATTTTTATTAAATATGGAGAACAGGCATTTCGTGATATTGAGCGTAGGATGAATATAATGACCATCAAACTAATTCTAAATAGAATAAATTCTTTATATATACATTCCTACTTCTTATTCTCATTAAAAACTAATTTTCTATTAACTAAGCAATGTAAATTCTCTCTAATACAATTGATTTTTGTAAAAATCAGCTTACTCTTAGAAAATACTGCACGTTTCTTATGTATTATTATTCATTGAGAGATATATAGATAAATCGTTATAATATTGATTTGTTTACATTAAAACAACACTCTCAATAATATTTGATCGCATTAAATTTCAAAGATATGCAAATTTAATTTGAATTGTAACTTGAAGATTCTCGCCATAAATCTAAATTTATATCATCGTTTTCTGCATAACGATCAATCTCTATTAACTCCTCAGAACTAAGCGGAGAACCGTTTAATGCGTCTAGTGAATTATCAAGCTGCTCAACAGTACGAACACCAATTAAAGCTGAAGTAATACGTTTGTCACGTAACACCCATGTCAATGCCATCTGAGCTAAACTTTGACCACGTCTAATTGCAATTTCATTTAGAGCTTTAACGTTTTTTAAGTTTTTTTCACTTAAAAAACTCTCACGCAATGTTTTACCTTTTGTTGCTCTAGTCCCTTCTTTAATTCCATTTATATAATGATCCGTCAACATACCCTGAGCTAGAGGTGAAAATGCAATACACCCTATACCAAGCTCCCAAAGAGTATCAAGCAATTCATCTTCAATCCAACGATTCAACATTGAATAAGATGGTTGATGAATCAAACATTTTGTTCCTAAAGATTTAAGAATTGAAAACGCTTTACGCGTCATTTGTGCCGAATATGAAGAAATACCAACATAAAGTGCCTTACCCTGTTGAACAATATGATGTAATGCTAACATAGTCTCTTCAAGAGGTGTACTAGGATCAACTCGATGTGAGTAGAATATATCAACATAATTTAAACCCATGCGAAGCAGACTTTGATCAAGACTTGCTATCAAATATTTTCGTGAACCACCAATTCCATATGGTCCAGACCACATTTTATATCCAGCTTTTGTAGAAATTATCAATTCATCACGATATGATTTAAAATCAGAAGCAAGAATCTTACCAAAATTTTCTTCAGCAGAACCTGGAGGAGGACCATAGTTATTAGAAAGATCAAAATGAGTAACTCCACGATCAAAAGCACGATGTATTATACCGCGACCATTTTCAAAAGCATCAATACCACCAAAATTTTGCCAAAGACCAAGAGAAATAGCAGGAAGATCAAGTCCGCTTTTCCCAGAACGTCTGAATTGATTTTTTTTGTATCGATCTGGGTTCACATTGTAAGTCATAGAATTAACCTCTCATCAATTAAAATATATTTAAGCAGTTTTTTGCTTAGATAAAACTATTAGAATTATACCTAATAACAGCATCGGTAACGAAAGAAGCTGCCCCATAGTAGTTCCAAAGCACAAAAATCCTAAGTGCACATCAGGTTGACGGAAGAATTCTGAAATTATTCTCACTAACCCATAACCTAATAGAAAACATCCAGATAAAAAACCACTTTGTAATCGCATGGAAGATTTGCACCACAAAAAATACATAACAATTAACAAAAACAAACCTTCTAGACCAGCTTCATATAATTGACTAGGATGACGTAAAAATGGACCTCCATTAGGAAAAATCATTGCCCAAGGCACTTCACTTGAAGTTATTCGACCAAATAATTCTCCATTAACAAAATTAGCTATTCGTCCAAAAAACAGTCCAATAGGAACAACTGTAACAATTATATCACTAACCATTAGAATACTTAACTTATTACGCCAACAAAATAACATTGTTGCAATAATAACGCCAATAACACCACCATGAAACGACATACCTCCTTTCCAAACTATCAACATTTCTAGAGGATCGTTAAAGTAATAAAGTGGATTATAAAATAGTACGTAACCTAAACGTCCACCAAGTATAACGCCACATGTTACCCACATGAGAAAATCATCAACATGCACAGTTGTCATGGCAAATGGTGGTTTACTAACCAACCATCGCATATATTTCCATCCTCCTATAAGACCAACAATATATGCAATAGCGTACCACCTTATAGCTATTGGACCAATGCGAACAATCTCAGGATCGATTGCAGGAAATGATATAGCCATTTAAATATACCGATCCTTAGCATTAAGATAATTTACAACGTAATCATTAACGCCGTCTTCTAAAGACGTAAAAGATTTAGTATATCCTACATTAAATAATCGATTCATCGATGCTTTTGTAAAATATTGATAATTATGTCTAATATTTAGAGGAATATCGATATACTTAATATTTGGCTCTTTATTTAGAGCGTGATAAACTGTCAAAGCTAGATCAATAAACGTTCTAGATTTACCTGATCCAAGATTAAATAATCCATTAACATTTTGATGATCAAGCAACCACATTATCACGTCTACTACATCATTTATCCATATAAAATCACGCATCTGTCCGCCATCCTGATAATCGCAATGATATGAACGAAATAACTGTGCAGGCTCATTTATCTTAGCGTGAGAATAAATCTGTGCTACTAAGCTTTGTTGATTACTTTTATGATATTCATTAGGTCCATACACATTAAAAAATTTTAGCCCTACCCATTGTGGTGGCATTTGCTTATTCATTTTGTTATTGTTAACAATTAGACGGTCAAATAAATGTTTACTCCATCCATAGGCATTTAATGGGTTTAATAACGATAAATTACTACTGTTATCTTCAAAACCTTGAGCACCATCACCATAAGTTGATGCTGATGAAGCATAAATAATACGAACATGATTCTGCGTACACCAAATAAATAGATCATTTGAAAGATTAAAATTATTAGCTATAATCAAATCAACATCATTTTCAGCAGTATTTGAAATTGCACCCATGTGAATAATTGCTTTGATTCGTGTTTTGTTAGCTTCTAGAAAAAGAAACATCTTTTTTGGATGTACAATGTCAGAAATTTCGCGCTTAGATATATTACGCCATTTATCATCATTACATAAACGATCACAAATTACCAATGATCCATCATTTCTTTTCTCGAGAGCCGCAAGAATATTAGAACCAATAAATCCAGCACCACCAGTAACCAAATACATCAAATCATTCCTTTATTTGCTAACAGAAATCTTATGTAAATACTTGTTGCTACAAAACTATTTTATAAAAAAGAATCGTTATTTTAAATAAAATGATCTATTACTACAAATATTAGTTATTATATGAACATTAACAATAAAGTTAGAAAATGAAAATTTGTTATCTTATTATTAGTATTATTGCCACTAGCACTTTGATTACTACCGCTAGAGCTGATGAAGATTATAATTATAAACCAGTTCTTTTAGAAATTAAGGTTGCTAAAGACGCTGCCAAAGCTGAAGCAAATAAAGCATTAAAAGCTCTCTCTGAGGTTAAAACTACAGTTGAATCTTTTAAGCAAATTACTGGAATTGACGATAGTGCTACCGAAGAATCTGTAATTCAAGAAATGGTTCAAATTTCTGAGCAAACCACTTCTAATTCAATATTCACCATATCCATAATTAAGAGTAGTATTGACAGTATCGTTGATAGGTTTAGTAAGTCAAAAGAAGAAGCTAAAGACGAGACTAAAATAGAAGATATTAATGCAACTACATCTGAAAAAGATATCGCTGCTAACGATAAGATATTAAAAAATATTACTAGTTTAACATCAAAAGCCAGTGGTGAAATGGACGATCTTATTAAAAGAGTAGGCAAATGTAGCACAATTACTTTTAAAGAAATTGAAAGAATAAAAGGAAAAGCGAGAATGTCAGCAGATTATAATCTAGATATTCAATATTTAAAGCATCATTGTAAATAGATAATCGAAAAAACTTAATAGCGTTTGGTAATCACTGAAGCTGTTATTGATATATCAATGTACCTACGCCATGTGGAGTGAATAACTCAAGTAGCATGGCGTGAGGAACACATCCGTCCATAATTACTGTAGCATTAACACCATTTGCAATTGCAAGAAGACAAGTTTCAATTTTAGGTATCATACCTCCACTAATAGTTCCATCTGTTATTAATTTTTGAGCTTGAACACTAGTAATATTTTGAACTAGATTTCCACTCTTATCGAGAACACCAGCAACGTCCGTTAAGAGCATCAAGCGAGAAGCTCCGCATGCACTACTAACAGCACCAGCTACAGTATCAGCATTTATATTGTAAGTTTCATCTTCATCTCCAATACCTATAGGAGCTATTACTGGGATAATGTCTGATTGTTGGAAAAATTTCAAAATATGAGGATTAATTTCTGACGGCTCTCCGACAAAACCAAGATCTAGAACTTTTTCTATATTAGAATCAGGATCACGAGTAGTTCTGGTCAATTTACAAGCACGAATCAACTGACCATCCTTACCAGATAAACCAACAGCAAACCCCCCAGCCCGATTAATAGCAGTAACAATTTGCTTATTGATTGAACCAGTCAATACCATCTCTACAATATCTACTGTTTCTTGATCAGTAACTCTAAGTCCATCAATAAATTCACTTTTTATTTTAAGTCGTTCTAAAATAGAACCAATCTGTGGTCCGCCGCCATGAACAATAATTGGATTTATTCCAATCTGTCGTAACATAACGACATCGCGAGCAAATGATTGAATCAAATTCTTATCACTCATCGCATGACCACCGTATTTAATAACGAATGTTTTACCAGAGTATTTTTGAAAAAATGGCAGAGCTTCTGATAATGTCTTAGCTTTTTCGAGCCAAATTGTGCATTCATCAGTACAATTAAGATCGACAGTCATTATGATGTATTCTCCAATGCAAAATTAAATAGACAAAATGTTTTTTCTCAGGGCAGCAATTCCAAAACCATTTTTGATGCTAGTAGCTAAAATCTCTTGACAAGTAGTTGAATATCCTCCAATAGTCAACGCCGTTTCTTCAATGATTCTTTCTAAATATGACAATTTAATCTTATCAACTTTAGTCAGAATCACTTGATATGTAACCATTGCTTCATTTAGAATAATCATCATATCGATATCAATATCTTTAATACCGCGTCGAGAATCAATTATCATATAAGCTAATCTTAACATTGTTCGGTTTTTCAAATACTCGTTAATTAGAATATTGCACGCAATGATCTGCTCTTTTGATGCCTTAGCATAGCCATAGCCAGGCAGATCAACTAATCTAAGCTTATGATCTATTTCAAAAAAATTGATTTGCTGTGTTCGTCCTGGTGTGTTAGAAACACGAGCAAGATTTTTGCGTCCAGTCAACGCGTTGATCATACTAGACTTACCAACATTAGAACGACCAATAAAAGCCACCTCAGGTAGATTAATAGTTGGCATATCAGTAGTTGTTGTTGCGCCAATGACAAAATTACAAGTCTTCGTAAACACGCGTTACCTCGGCATTAACGATTTGTAATAATAAGTTATAATTATAAAATCAGCTATTGTTATAAAATAGAAGTAAATATATTACTTCAGACGTTTTAAGATCAGCCATTGTTGTAAAATAGAAAGTAAATTATTCCAAGCCCAATAAATTACTAAACCAGCCGGAAAATTTGCCAACATAATTGTAAAAATTATTGGTAAAAACATAAATATTTTAGCTTGAATAGGATCCGCTGGAGTTGGATTCAATTTTTGTTGCATAAACATAGTTAAACCCATGATCAATGGCCAAATACCTATATGTAAAATTTCTGGTGGGGTCCATTGAATCAATCCAAAAAGATTAAATATCGTTGTAGGATCAGGCATTGAAAGATCATTTATCCAACCAAAAAAAGGCGCTTGACGCATTTCGATAGTGACATAAAGAACTTTATACAGTGCAAAAAACACAGGAATTTGAATCAAAATCGGTAAGCACCCAGAAACAGGATTAACTTTCTCACGTTTGTAAAGTGCCATCATTTCTTGACTAACGCGACTACGATCTCCACTAAAGCTACTTTGAATCTCCTTCACCTCTGGTTGCAATTTTTTCATCTTACTCATTGCTTTATAAGATTTGTTATTTATAGGAAAAAATGCACTCTTAACAATTATTGTAAAAATCATAATAGCAATACCAAAATTTGCCACTTGTGAATTAATAAATCGCAGGAATAAAAAGAAAGGCTTAGTTAAAAAATAGAACCAGCCAAAATCTATGGCCAGATCAAATCTAGGAACTCCTAGTTTCTCACTATAATAATCAAGCTTTGCTAGTTCTTTGGCACCAGCAAAAAAATGACTTGATGTTTCTGCTGTGCCTCCAGAAACGACATTTAGACCACTACCCAACCAATCAGTCTGATAACAGTCAACAGTGTCAACTGAACGCCAATTAATTCTCGTAGAAATTTCCATATTTTGATCTGGAATTAATGCTGTTAGCCAATATTTATCAGTAAAACCAATCCAACCACCAACACTTTTTTCTTCTATCTGATGTTCATCTCGTAATTTTTGATATTTTACCTCTTTTAGTGTGCTATTAAGTACACCTAGAGCTCCCTCATGCAAGATATATATGTCCTTAGTATTTGGTGTTCCTCTACGAGATACTAGAGCATATGGAAATAAAGTTATGGAATCATTGCTTGTATTTTCCACTTTATGCGTAACATTAAACATATAATCAGCATCTACGCTATATTTGATAGTGAAATTCAGTCCTTTATTATTATTCCAAGAAATTACAATAGGATTGTCAGGAGTCAATGTCTGGCCACTTGATGTCCACAGACTATTTGGACCTGGAACTATGTCTTTTGTAGTAGTATCGGAAGATACGAAACCAAATTCTGCATAATAAGCATCAGCACCATTATTTGGAGATAGTAATTTAACTTCAGGACTATTTGGCTCTGGATCTTCATGAAACTTAACCAAATTTAAATCATCGATCCTTGCTCCTAAAAGTGAGATAGATCCACTAAAATTCGGTGTTGAGATTTTTACACGAGGAATTTCAGAAACTGCATTAGTTTCTGTAAAAGCAATTGATTGATTTACAACCTTCGGTGCAGTAGAAATTTCAGTTGTTACATCTTGATGAACAACAACATTAGTTGTTTGATCTGATATAACAGTAGATTGATCTGATATAACAGTAGATTTTGGAATAAAAAATTGCCAACTGAGTAAAATAGTCAAAGAAATAATAATTGTTAGAAAAAGACTCTTTTGTTCGCTCATAACTTTCTTTTCGGCAACATCACTAAGAATTAACTATGATAGTTAACATTATTATTTTTCTCTGGAACAGGATCGTAACCAAAACCACCCCAAGGATGACAGCGCGACAAACGCTTTGTAATTAACCAACTACCAATCACAACACCATGATTTTTTACAGCTTCCATTCCATATGCTGAACAACTTGGTAGGAACCTGCAAGTATATGAAGGAAGAATCGGAGATAACAATAACTGATAAACCCGAATTAAACAACAAAGTAACATTTTCATTAAGTTTTCGATCAATGATATTTAAACGAATGATGTCATAAGATTATTAATCTTTACACAACATGTTCTAAAGCAGTTCTTAGATCCTGCAAAAGCAAATCAAACGGACGATGTAAAGTTTCTTTTCGACCAATCAACACATAATCGTAATCAGGAGAAGCATGAATTGGTAAAATAGTAGTAGCAACAGCACGAAGTCTGCGTTTAGCTAGATTTCTAGCAACTGCATTACCTATTTTCTTGCTACATGTAAATCCTACTCGGAAATTCTTATTAACTTCTTGATATTTATTAGTAGACGATGAATTTAGAATATTAGCAAACTGTAAAATCAAACCATGAGTCACCCATTTGCTTCTCATATTAGCAACACGAAGAAACTCTGAACGACGCTTAAGATGCTCAATCACATTATCCACGCAACACTCTACGGATTTAATACTACTAATAAATATGCAAAGACTTTTAAGCTGAAAGACGCTTACGACCCTTAGCGCGACGACATGATAACACTCGACGTCCGCCTACAGTAGCCATACGAGCACGAAAACCATGACGACGAGCACGTACAAGTTTACTTGGTTGATAAGTACGTTTCACAATTCGAACTCCACACAATAAAATTACTAGCAATATTTTATATAAAATATTGCTAGTTAGCAATCATTAATATAACAAATCAACAATTAATTACTACTTAAAATTTCATCAAAAATTGATTGCAAATTATTGACATGTTTTTAATAAAAATTATCCCTTGATATATTTTGACTTAAAAGACTTCCAACATCCAAAAGGAACAATTTTATTATTTACGTCATGACCAATGTCAGCTGAACCCAAATAAGCAATTCCAGAATTATCGCACCAATAACGTATAATTTCTTCAACTGTCTTACCAAATTTTGGTTCATTTTGAGGAATATTACTGCATCTGCCTAATTTAATTCCAGCAACTCGTCTAATTGAAGTCGTATTGGTTAGATGGAATAAAGTACGATCGATCCTATATAGATGTTCTGATACTTCTTCAAGCATAAGAATATGATCAGTAAGATCAGGCTCAAATGGTGTTCCTATTAAATTACTTAGAATAGTGCTATTAAAAGCTACTGTTGGTATATCTGATAAAACTGTTGACTCAAGCGTATTTAAATCACCTTTAATTAAAAAATCAAAAACTCGCGCTATAGCTATTTCACCATTAATACGCTTAATATCTGTTGGCATTGGTCCGTGAGTCGTTCCAAAACAACCATATTTGTAGAGTCCTGCTAACAAAGAACCTGTGTCACTATAACCCAAATAAATTTTGTTGTGAGCAACATTAGTCAGAGATGGCAATATTTGTTTAACTAAACGACATGAACCATAACCACCACAAGCAAACCACAAAACATCAAATGTTTCATCATTTGCAACTTCTAAAAAAGATCGTGCACGAACAGTATCATCACCAGCAAAATGACAATAAGACATGAAGCATTGAGGATGAAAAATGATTTCTGGAGGATTATCTGGATAAAGCTGATGAGCCAACGCTATTACGCGATTAGCAATAGTTAAATCAATACAAGAAGCTGGAGCCACTACACCAATTTTAATAACATCTTTAGCCATTTAAGTTCTTTTTGTAAAAGAGCCTATATAAATGTCAAATTAAAAAACAACTTTATTAAAATGATAAGTATCGATTTTTTATTAAAAATTCAAATTGATTTCATACCACATCTATTTCGTTGTTCCAATATTTATATAGCGTAGCAACATCACCCAAAAACATGTTACGATCACAACGATTAACACCAGCAACAGCACGTGATAACGAACCTAGTGGACCGCCACCACCACGATGATCGTCTCCTGCATATTGCCAAAACCTCCATCTTTTTTTTGTCCAAGCTAATGGTAATTCTGGCTGTACACGATAATCAGCTAACCACAGATCGCATTTTGCAAGAATCGAATTATTGCCGATAGATTTTCCAAGACTTAAACGAGAATGACCATAGATTTTACCGTTAGCCCAATTTGGGTGAGTATAAACAAGTGGCCATCTTCCTGTTGCTTGATAAATTGTTCGTACAAAATCCTCAGCCTGAGCAAGATCCATTGTATTACGCGGATTGCGTTCATTTGGTTCAAGATCAAGTGCCATTAATGTTGTTAGCTTAGGTTGTACAATAGTTAAAAAAGACGTTGCCTGTTGCGCTCCAGAATATTGATGAGTTCCAAAATGATAGGCACCCCACAACAAATCAGATGCCTCAGCTTGTATTTGTCGCGCTTTGTACATTGGATCTAACCAATCACCACCCTCGCTAGCTTTATGAATAATACCTAATATATTACTTTGATTACGCATTAAAGAAAAGTCAGTTACAATACTATTATGGTTCATGTCAATGATTACATCTAATCCTAAACCTCCTGTTGATAACATAACAGGTGATATAGTATTTTTTAGAGGCTGTGGTTTTTCTTTAAGATCAAAATCTTGTTTTATTGGTGTTTTTAGAATTTGTGGTTTTTCTTGCTTGGTACAATTTAATAAACCAGGTATTGCTAAAGTAGACAATCCTGCAATTAGAGCTCTACGAGAAATCTTTAGCACAATAAACTTTCAAAAAATTTGAATTTAAATAGCTATAAAAAATTAAATCAGCATCTGTTACTAACTATAAATTTCTTCAACAGTAAAATCTTAACAAGAAGATTCAATAGTAATATTATCAAGCGTTATTAATTAAATTAACCGAATTTAAATGAAATACCAAAACCTCCACGTGGATAACTCCATTCCAAATTATTATTTGGACAAATTATACGACAAGTTCCGCATTCTAAACATCCATCAGTCATTAGTTCGATATTACCGTCTTCAGTTTTTTCATAACAAGCAGCTGGACAACTGAATGTACATGGTTGTGAACAAGAAGTTCTACATAAATCTAAATTTTTAATTCTGATATGTGTATTTTCTTTATCTAGCAAATATCTATTTTGAAAAAGCTTCTCTTCAACATTATTACTCATCTAATTGCCCTAACAAATTTAATTGAATCGGCTATAAGTCCGAACAAACCACGACCTTTACGGAAGCTACGAATAATTTGTTTTCCTTTACTTTTTTTATCAATTCCATCAACTCGTAGAATAGTTGCAATAGCTTCTGATATGAGCTCAGGATAAAGTGTGAAGAAATGTCTATTTTTATGAAGAAAATTTGGCATTCTTTTATATTTTTTCAGATCTTTAATAACATAGCTATTGTCAAGAGCGATCTTGTAGCGAGCTAGATTATGTTCGGAAAAAGATTTAAATTCTTTTTTTAGGGCAATAACAGTCTCTGCGGCAAATTGTCCGCTAGTCATTGCCATATTAGATCCTTCACGATGAATTGAATTAACAAGTCCAGCAGAATCACCAACCACCATCCATCCATCACCGTAAATCTTCGGAATTGCATTGTATCCACCTTCAGGAATTAAATGTGCTGAATATTCTTTCATTTCAGAGCTGATAAGTAGTGGTTTAACCGATGGGTGTTCTTTCAATTCATCTAATAATCCATACGGTGTTAGACCTCCCTTTTGAAAATCACCAACCATGCAACCAATACCGATCGATATAAACTCCAAATTAGTGTAAATGAAGCCCATTCCAATCTTGCCACGCGTTAATGTACCAACAACTTCGATAGCAACACCTTCTTTTTCATTTATGTTAAATCGATTCTGAATGATGTCAGAACGTAAAAAATGCATTTCTTTAACTACAAGAGCTGTATTTTTATTTTCTAATTCATTACGATATCCAGATACACGCGCTAGATTAGAATTCACACCATCTGCAAGAATAACAATATCAGCAAAAACATCACCATCATCACGATCAGTTGTAACACCAATCACACGACCATGTTCATTCTCTATTAAGGCTTTGACCAAAGTTTCGCAAATAACCATGGCACCAGCTTGCTTAACTTTATTACAAAACCAACGATCAAACTGTGCACGAATTATCGAATAACGATCTGGCTTATCATTATTGAACTCTTCAGAACGAAAATCAAACCCTACATGCGATTTGTCTGTTAACATCCATACGCGTTGTTCAATAATATTACGCTCTAAAGGTGCTTCATCACGAAATTCTGGAATAATGCGCTCAAGTGCATCAGAATAAAGAATTGCACCCTGAACATTCTTGGATCCCGGATATTCACCTCGCTCCAATTGCAATACACTAAGACCAGCTTTTGCCATCACATAAGCTGCGGCACTACCTGCCGGTCCAGCGCCGACTACAATAGCGTCAAACTTTTCCGTCATGGTAGAATTTCCTCTCAAACGACAATTTGATTAATCCGATTACGAAAGGCTTCAGTTAAAGATGGCATAATTTTTATGGCATCGCCAACGATTCCATAATGAGCAAAATCAAAAATTGGGGCATTTGGATCAGAATTTATAGCGACTATACAATTTGCGCCATCAATACCTACACGATGTTGAATTGCACCTGAAATACCTACAGCAATATAAAGCTTTGGCCTAACTGTCTTTCCTGTTTGACCGATCTGACGTTCAGAGTCAATCCACCCAGCCTGTACTAATGGAAGAGATCCACCAACTTCAGCACCAAGAACAGTTGCTAATTCATTAATCAAACGAAAGTTCTCTATTTTACCAAGACCACGTCCACCAGAAACAATAAAATCTGAAAAAGCCAACTGAATCTGATCTTGACCACGAATATAATCAACAACTTTAGTAATTATATCCTCTTCTTTCATTCCTAAATTTACATTAACAATTTGTCCAGTTCGATTATTTTTCTTAATTGGCATTTCCATCACTCTAGGACGTACTGTAGCCATCTGTGGCCTTGCTTTTAGTGTATGGATTGTACACAACAAACTTCCGCCAAAAGTAGGTCTAGTAGCTGCCATACTATTAGACTCTACATCAATACGAAGACCTGTACAATCAGCTGTCAATCCAGTAGTCAATGTTGTTGCCACTGCACCAGCTAAATCACGACCTAATATAGTTGCTCCTAATAACAAAATTTCAGGCTTATATTTATTAACCAAATATGTTAAACCTTTAGTATATGGAACTGTACGATAATCACCTAGAATCTCATCTTCAATCAAATAAACGCCATCTGCACCATATGAAAAAGCATCTTTAGCAACATCATAATTAACATCTCCTGGAGCTGATAGAATCACTCCCCAAACTTCTACTCCTAGAGTATCTGCTAATTTTCTCCCTTCACCAATAAGTTCCCAGGATACAGGATTAGTATGCCCACAATCAGTTTCAATGAATACCCAAACGCCTTTATATGTAGCTATGCGCTCATCTATCTCAACGCTACGTTCAGAAAGACGTGACGATTCTATCATTTTGAGACTCCTTGAGAACTAATATCAAACAAATCCTTTTGTAAACTAGGATAAGATGAAAATAAAGTATCAATTAGTGTTTGTGAAATAATTTCAGGAGTTTCTCCTGAAATAAAAATAGTTTTGTCTGTCCTGGCAGATGGTGCAAAAACTTTCTTAACCACTGTAGGTGAGCCACGTAGACCACACTGACTTACATCAGATATGCCAGAATCTGTGGCAGACCATTCTATCAATTTATAACGAGCAGCACGAAAAGCATTAGTCATTGTACCAAAACGAATTACATTAGTGCCTTCAAACAAAGTAATTAGACATGGTAATTTAGTTTTCAAAACTTGAGTGCCACTTTCAACGCACCTATGTACAATAATCTCACGTGCATCTAAATCTATTGAAACAATCTTTGAAATATATGTAAGTTGCTGAATGCCAAGACGAACAGCAATACCAGGGCCAACTTGAGCGGTATCGCCATCAATGGTCTGCTTACCACAAAATACGATATCGATAGGCTTAGTTTCGTTGATCTTGGTTATAGCAGTTGCTAAGGTTAATGATGTTGCAAGCGTATCAGATCCTGCAAAAGCACGATCTGTAAGTAGAATCGCTTCATCAGCACCAAAAGTCAGTGTCTTACGTAAAGCTTGTTCAGCCATTTTCGGACCCATAGTAAGAACTGTAATTTTAGCACCAAACTGATCTTTGAGTCGCAAAGCCTCTTCTATGGAAAATAGATCAAATGGATTAATAATAGTAGGAACACCTTGACGCATGATGGTATTAGTGACTGGGTGTACCCTAATCTGCGCACTGTCTGGAACCTGTTTTATGCAAACAACAATATTCATTGATCCACGTTTCCTTCATTTATTCTGCAGAAAGTCAAACAAAATCAAAACATCTATTACGAGTCTTGATAACTTTATATATTTATACGTTATTATTATTGCCTTAATACATTTAAAAATAATCAGAAAAAGCTTGTAAATTATATCTCTTATGATAAATAAACTCAAAATTCAATGTTTGTTTCATTAATTAAATCAAATTAAATTAGCTCAACTTACATAAGCTAAATTAAACGTATTAACGTCATAAACTTCAATGAATAAAAACACTATAAGAATTTTATTTTAATGAATATTTTCTAATACTTTTAATAAAAGCAGTTGCTAGCATTTTTATTAAAAAATCCAGTTCAAAGTTTACTTGATATCATTAAATAAAAAATTTAATTCATAGGAATCTTATGAAAAAAATTATTGTCATAGTCGAATCACCTGCTAAAGCAAAAACTATTAATAAATATCTTGGTGAAAATTATGTTGTGCTAGCCAGTTATGGTCATATTCGCGATCTACCATCCAAGAAAGATTCTGTGCGTCCAGATGATAATTTTAGTATGAATTGGACAATTCTTCCAAAATCTGAAAAACATATCAAAGAAATCATCAAAGCACTCAAAGAGTCAGACAGTTTGATCTTGGCGACAGATCCAGATCGCGAAGGTGAGGCAATTTCTTGGCATATTTGCCGTGTTATAGAAAAATACAAATCGCTAAATCACATTGATATAAAGCGTGTAGTATTCAACGAAATAACTAAAGGGGCAATTTCCAAGGCAATGAGCAATCCACGAGATCTAGATCAAAAACTTGTAAATGCATATTTAGCTCGAACAGCACTTGATTATTTGGTGGGGTTTAATCTATCGCCTGTACTATGGCATAAATTGCCAGGATCTCCTTCAGCAGGACGTGTACAATCAGTGGCACTTCGTTTAATTTGTGAACGTGAAATTGAAATTGAAAATTTTCATACTCAAGAATATTGGACAATCGAAGCTAATTTCCTCACTACAAATAATAGTGATATTGCGGCAACATTAACACATCTTGATGGTGTTAAACTCGATAAATTCGATCTAGCTGACGAAACAAAAGTTAACATAGCTGAAACTAAAATACTAACAGCAAACTACCATGTTGAATCTGTCGAACGAAAACAAACTAGGAGATATCCATACCCACCATTTACCACCTCAACACTACAACAAGAAGCATCAAGTAAACTTTTTATGCCAACTAGTCGCACAATGAAAATAGCACAGGAACTTTATGAGGGTATAAACGATAGTAAAATTGGCGGACTGATTACTTATATGAGAACTGACAGCACGCAGATGGCTACCGAAGCTATTAATGCAATTCGTGAACATATCAAAATACAATACGGTCTTAATTATTTGCCATCAACAGCTAGAATTTACAAAACTAAAACTAAGAATGCTCAAGAAGCTCACGAAGCTATTCGCCCAACCAACATATCACTTCAACCAAAAGACGCAGCAGTCTATTTAAATAGTGAACAATTAAAGCTTTATGAATTAATATGGCACCGTACAGTTGCAAGTCAGATGGAATGTGCAATTTTCGATCAAATAATCGTTATTATTGCTTCTGCAGATTCAAAAATTGAATTTCGTGCCAACGGATCAATCATTAAATTCGACGGTTTTCGCTCTGTATATTTTGATGATAATATAGAAGATAAATTATTACCAAATGTCATCAATGACGAAGTCATGAAATATAAGAGTTTGGATAAACTTCAACATTTTACAAAGCCACCTTCACGTTATTCAGAGGCTGGTTTAATTAAGAAATTAGAAGAACTTGGTATTGGAAGACCGTCAACTTATGCTCCAATAATTTTTATTCTACAAAAGCGTAATTATGCTGTTATTAAGGATCGCAGCTTCATTCCTGAAGATCGAGGACGAGTTGTCACTGCCTTTCTTGAAAATTTTTTTAGTAAATACGTTCAGTATAATTTTACTGCTGAATTAGAAAAACAACTTGATGATATTTCTTATGGTAATTTAAATTGGAAAACAATGTTACATACTTTTTGGAATAATTTTTCATTAGCCGTCGAGGATAGTAGCAAACTTAGTATTTCGGATGTTCTTGACAAACTAAACGAAGAGCTGCTACCACATTTTTTCCAAACACAAATTAATGATAATAATAGTATTAAAAATTCAAGAACATGCACTATTTGCAATAGCGGTCAGCTTAGTTTAAAAGTTGGTAAATTTGGTGTTTTTATCGGTTGTTCGAATTACCCTGAATGTCGCTATACTAGACCTTTAACATTAAATAATAAAGATACAGTTAGTAATGAACTTGCTCAAAAACTTTTAGGTAAAGATCTAGTTAGTGGTATGGATGTAATTTTAAAAAACGGTCCTTACGGTTATTACGTTCAACTAGGTGAAACTAAAGAAGATGAAATCAAACCAAAACGAGTCAGCCTTTATAGGGGATTAAAACCAGAAGAAATAACTCTAGATAAAGCACTAAAGCTTTTGGAACTACCACGGATAATTGGTAAACATCCAGAAAGTGGTGAATTAATCACTGCAAATATCGGTAAATTCGGTCCCTATATTAAACACGGAAATTCTAATAAATCTTTAAAAAGCACTGATGACGTATTAGAAATTGATATTAATCGTGCAGTAGAAATTTTAGTAGACACTAACAATAAGATCAAGATCAGTAAAATTAAAAAAACCAAAAGCAAAACTATTAAAACAAAAAAATAGTTTTAATAAAAAATCAATTTATGAGTAGTTTAATATAAATTAATCATAAATTTTAATTATGTATAAATTCTTTATAAGACCATATACAAAATTAATAATTCTCATTATCTCCATTAATAATAAATATACTACATCTCCTAATGTAGTATATTTATCACACATCAAATAAAAATACATATCTAGATCAAAATCATCTTGTGAGTTCTATAATCATTTAATATAAGTAAATAC
>JAITNJ010000033.1 GCA_031290545.1 Rhodospirillaceae bacterium
GAACACAGTTAACACCTTTAGCGTTAACTGTGCCAATAACACATCCAATAGCCAATAAAGCGATTATTATTGTACGTCGATGATTATAAAAAGACATTAATTGCATGTAACATGTATAAGTTGTTTTTAAAATATATTTATAACATTCATGAATTATTAGGAATAAAAGAAATAGCAATATAGATTCATCACCAATAATAACATAACACTACAACATGTAACAAATATATCCATAATGTTACTAATTTATTATTATTGAATAAAGAAAATCTTTATCATCTCTTAGTAAGTACTGAAAGATTTTTCTAAAAATTAGTTTAATTTTTCTTTAAAACTTCACACATTATAACAATAATAATCATTATTGTTATAATGATCAATTAATATATTAACATTTATTTTTAGTAACTTGTTAAGTCAAATTTGCAATGAGTGAATATCTAATTGAAATTATGTTAACATAAACTACAAATTATAAAAGATGGTAGTAGCTATAATTATAAGCTAAATCAATAGTTCTATTTAACAAATCAAGGATCATATTATTTTGACCAAGTCTATCATTAATAATAAAGTTGTTTCTAATATTAAGATTGAAAAACCATCACGTTCAGAAGCAGAAGAAGCAGTTCGAACATTGATTCGCTGGGCTGGTGATAATCCAATGAGAGAAGGTTTGATCGATACACCAGAACGTGTTGTTAAGGCTTATGAAGAGTTTTTCGTTGGGTATAGTATAAATGCTGAAGATATTTTACGTAGAACATTTAGAGAAACAGACGGTTATGATGAGATGGTTGTGTTGCGTGATATTCGTTTTGAGAGTCATTGTGAACATCATATGATACCGATTATTGGAATGGCGCATGTTGCATATCTGCCAAAGAATCGAGTGGTTGGTATCTCGAAACTAGCTCGTATCGTTGGTGTTTATGCAAAACGACTTCAGATTCAAGAGAAATTAACAACACAAATTGCAAATGCAATTCAAGAGGTTTTAAAACCTCGTGGTATTGCTGTTGTTATTGAAGCAACACATCAGTGCATAACAACACGAGGTGCACACAAATCTGGAATTGTTATGATAACAAGTTGTATGTTAGGTGCTTTTCGCAACAATCCAGAAACTAGACGAGAATTCATGGCATTAATCGGAAATCCATCTAGTAAAATATCAAACCACTAAATAAATAGTAATAATCATTATCTGATACTATTAGTAATTTACTTATAATAAATATAATAATATTTGCTATATATCTAATTTGGATAACAGATAATAAACTACAATTTGCAGTTGTATTAACATGCAAAAATTTTCTGTCAGATCAGATAATATAAATAGGAGTTTCTCTGATCTTTCTAAGATTCATTAAATCTATTATCTGATAAAGATTACGAATGTTTAGTACTATAGTAATTATTTTTTTATGGTGAATTTAATATTTATTTTAGGAAATAAAAAAATGAAGGAAGCTGCCCTCCGTTATCATAAATTTCCAAATCCTGGAAAACTTGCCATTATTGCCACAAAGCCTATGAATACTAAAAACGATTTAGCTTTAGCTTATTCTCCAGGTGTTGCTACTCCATGCGAATTAATTGAAAAAGATCCACGTCTAGTTTTTGAATATACAGCAAAGGGCAATTTAGTAGCAGTGATCAGTAACGGAACTGCTGTTCTTGGCCTTGGAGATATTGGCGCTCTAGCTTCCAAACCTGTGATGGAAGGTAAAGCAGCTTTATTTAAAAAATTTGCTAACGTTGATGTATTTGATATAGAAATAAATGAAAAAGATCCAACTATGTTGATTGAGGTCATTGCTAGACTTGAACCGACTTTTGGCGGTATTAATCTTGAAGATATAAAAGCGCCAGAGTGTTTTGAGATCGAACAAAAACTATGTCAACGAATGAAAATTCCTGTTTTTCATGATGATCAACATGGAACAGCTATTGTTGTTAGTGCCGCGTTGATAAACGCATTGCATTTGATTGAAAAGAAAATTGAAGATATCAAATTAGTAACCATTGGTGCCGGTGCCGCTGGTATCGCTTGTCTTAATTTGCTACGTAGTTTGGGACTAAAGCGCCGTAACATAACTCTTATTGACAGTAAAGGCGTTGTTTATTCCGGTCGTGATCATGTTAATAGTTTCAAGCAACATTATGCCCATGAAACCAGTGATCGTACTATTGATGATGCTATTGGCGGTGCTGATGTTTTTCTAGGTTTATCAAAACCTAGTATATTAAGTGCTGCTATGGTTGGTAAAATGGCAGATCAGCCACTTATTTTTGCATTGGCTAATCCTGAACCGGAGATTCGTCCAGAGCTTGTTCATTCAGTTCGTACTGACGCGATTATTGCTACAGGTCGTTCAGATTATCCTAATCAGGTTAATAATGTACTTTGTTTTCCTTTTCTGTTTCGCGGGGCTCTAGATGTCTGCGCTACAACTATAAATGAAAAGATGAAAATGGCTGCTGTTTATTCTATTGCTAATCTTGCTAGAAAAGCACCTTTACCGATAGTTGCTAATGCTTATCCTGGTGAGAATCTCAATTTTGGACGTGACAATATTCTTCCAAAACCATTTGATCCTCGTCTAGTTGTAGAAGTTGCTTCTGCTGTTGCAAAAGCTGCTATTGATAGTGGTGTTGCTGCAAGACCTATTGATGATCTCGACGCATACAAAGAGCACTTGAGTAATATTATTTCAAAGTGATTATTGGTAATTAATAAACAATATACTTATAAGATCCAGATCATGATTATCACGATCTGGATCTTTGTTATTAATTATATAGTTCATTGATTTTTATTTATGAAGATTGTCTATGTAATGAATTAATGCTTCGATTGCTAATTCATACCCAATTGCCCCGAAGCCACAAATCATGCCAATACTGATTTTTGATATGTATGAAATATGTCGAAATGATTCTCTATTATGAATGTTCGAAAGATGAACTTCAACAACTGGTAATTCAACTGATACAAGAGCATCGGGGATTGCGATCGATGTATGTGTATAAGCACCAGCATTAATTACAATACCTGCGTGTTTTGTTGTATGAATCCAATCGATTAACTGTCCTTCATGATTACTTTGTACGCATTCAATATCATAGTTAAGTGAATTGGCACGCTTGATACAGGCATTTTCGATATCTATTAAAGTTTTTTTACCATATATAGATGGATCACGATTTCCTATAAGATTTAAATTTGGTCCATTTATTAACATAATTGATTTGTTCATAAAACATTCTTTTTCTGGTTTTCAGAATTTGTAGTTAATTCTTATAATTAATTTATTTAATATTTAATGAATAAAAAGTAATGTCATTTCTATGTCATGTCTTTGATTTTTAGATCGCCATTGGCTAGAACATATTCGATCAATTCAATTGTTTCGTTGATACCGTAAAGTGCGATAAAAGAGCCCATACGAGGTCCTTGATTTTGGCCAAGTAAAATTTCATAAAGAGCTAAAAACCAATCGTGTAGATTTAAAAACACTTTGTGGTGTTTACCAATTTCATAGATTGCAGTTTGTATCATATCAGCATCTGCCTTGATAGAGGATAGATGTTTTAGTTCGAATATTAATTCTTTTAAAGCAACTTTTTCATCAGAAGATGGCAATCTATACTGTTTATTTGGTTTAATAAAATCTTTGTAATAATCTACTACGTAGTCAACAATCTTACTAAGAAATGGAGAATTGGTCGGCGTTACTGTTGGAATATATCGACAAATAAAACTCCAAAGCACGTCATGATTTTCAGCATGACAAACCGATGCAAGATTTAACAAAATATTGTAAGATAACATTGTTTCTGGATTTGGAGGATGTCCATTGTGAATATGCCACACTGGATTATTTAAACGTTGACTATTAGTTTCAGTAGAAAATTTTTTTATAAAAGTTAGATATTCATCGACTGTACGAGAAATAACATCAAAATGTAATCGTTTGGCTACTTTTGGCTTTTGATACATAAACAAAGATAAACTTTCAGAAGGGGCATATCGTAACCAATCTTCAACCAAAAAGCCGTTACCTTTTGATTTTGAGATCTTTTGTCCATTTTCATCTAAAAACAATTCATAACTGAAATTCATTGGTGGTACACCACCAATTATACGACAAATGCGACTAGCTAATTGATAGCTATGAATCAAATCTTTACCAGACATTTCATAATCAACATTAAACACGTACCAACGCATAGCCCAATCAGCTTTCCACTGTAGCTTTACACAACCATTGGTTACTGGTGTTTCTATAAAGTGATTATCTTCATCCTTATAGACGATTATTCCTGTTTTTGCATCTTTTTCGATTATTGGAACTTGTAGTACATTACCTGTTTTATTACAGATTGGTAAAAATGGACTATAAGTTTGTTGTCTCTCTTCACCTAATGTTGGTAACATTACATCCATTATAGAATCGTAATGTTCGAGAATTTTACGACAGCCATCGTCAAAGCGACTAGAAAGATACCAATCTGTAGCACTCTGAAATTCATATTCAAAACCAAATGAATCTAAAAATCTACACAACATTGCATTGTTGTGATGACCAAAAGATTTATGAGTTTCGAATGGATCTGGGATACTTGTAAGTGGTTTTCCTATGTGTTTAGACACTAGATCTTTATTTGGAATATTATCCGGTATTTTTCGTAAACCATCACGATCATCAGAAAAAACAAATAGTCGAGTTGGAATTTCTGGTGCTAGAAATTCAAAAGCATGGCGAACCATAGTGGTGCGCGCTACTTCACCAAAAGTTCCAATGTGAGGAAGACCAGAAGGGCCATATCCACTTTCGAATAATACGTAACCCTTATCTGGTTTTCTTCCATTTAATTGATGATCTAGAATAGCAACGGCTTCTTTAAATGGCCAGGCGGTTGTTGTACGAGCAAGATCTTTAAGATCATCAGACATAACGCTTATTCAACTACGATTAAAAATATATTATAAATTTTTATAAAAAATTCTACATTCATTTAATGAAATAAATAATTGTTCAAATTATATAATTTTAATTTCATTAAAACCACATTATAGCTAATAACTTTAATGATATTACTAATAATGATTTAATTCTTAATTGTATTACATATAAATAACGTAATGTGTAACGATAACTAATATATCAATATTTAGTAAAAACATTTATTTAAGTTGAATAAATCAATAAATATTATTTCAAGTTGACTCAAAAATTGATTTTATCATATATAGATGTGTTATTAATTACTATTTAACATAATGGTTTGGATGATTTGAACACAACTGGCTCTTTTTTAGTTCTAGCTTCTGCTTCATCGCGTCGTTTGAGTCTGCTAGCTCAGATTGGAGTAATCCCAGATCTTGTAGATCCTGCAGATATTGACGAAACTCCAATATCTATGGAATTACCACGCTCACATGCTCTTCGTTTGGCTGAAAGCAAAATGAAGATTGTTGCATTTAAACACTCAAATGCTTTCGTGCTGGCGGCCGATACAGTGGTATCTTGTGGTCGCAGAATTCTTCCAAAAACTAATAATATTGATCAAGCAAGAAAGTGTTTAGATTTGCTTTCTGGACGACGTCATCGTGTGCTTGGCGGAATCTGTCTGATAGCACCAGATGGACGTATAGCTTTGCGATCAGTAACTACTATTGTTACATTTAAACATCTGAATTATAATGAAAAAGAATCATATATTATGTCAGGTGAGTGGCATGGTAAGGCTGGTGGATATGCCATACAAGGACATGCGGCAATTTTTATCAAGAATATTCATGGATCTTATTCTAACGTAGTCGGTCTTTCTCTTTACGATACGCATGCATTGTTATGTGGACTTGATTATAAATTTGATTAATAAATAAATACATAAAATGTTGATAATAACAATATTGTTTGGGTATATTTTGTTGATTTCCAGAAATCAAATATCTCAACTTGATTTGATTTCTAGTGCTTGTAATTTTGTTTATAAGTAGTATTCTTTTCTTAAGAAATTATTTTATTGCCTAGGTAGCTCAGTTGGTAGAGCATGCGACTGAAAATCGTAGTGTCGGTGGTTCAATTCCACCCCTGGGCACCACTAGAAACTTATTGTATTTAATGACAATACAGTAAGTGCTGAAATTTGTAATTCATCAAATAAAAGTCAAATATTGTTTCTAATTAATCAATTATTAATAAATCTAATTTTTAAGCATTGATTCGAAGCGCAACTGAGAGTCCATGCGCTTCTAAACCTTCATTTTTGGCTAAAGTTATCGCTGCTGGTCCTATATGTTTTATGGAGTTGATGTCACAACGTAATAATGATGTTCGCTTCATGAAATCAAGAACGCCCAAACCAGAAGAGAAGCGCGAGCAATTTGCTGTAGGTAACACATGACTTGGGCCACCAACGTAGTCACCGATTGCTTCAGGCGTATAACGACCAAGAAAGATGGCACCGGCGTTTTTGACTTTATTAGCTAAATAATCAGGATCTTTCACCATCAATTCAAGATGTTCTGGTGCAATGCGATTTATCAAATTTGGAGCCATATCAAGATGATTTACTAGAATAATTGCTCCATAATGTTTCCAACTTTCTCGTGCAATGGTGGCTCGTTGTAGGGTTGCTAAATAATTTTCGACAGCGATTGCTACAGAACTAGCAAGTTCAGAATCGTCAGTAATTAAAATCGATTGTGCTGAAGTGTCGTGTTCTGCTTGGCTTAATAAATCGATAGCGATCCACTCTGGATTATTTTGTTTATCTGCTACAATTAGAATTTCAGATGGACCGGCAATCATATCAATGTCTACAACACCAAAAACTTGACGTTTTGCTTCTGCTACAAAAACATTTCCAGGTCCTACAATTTTGTTGACTGGACGAATGGTTTTTGTACCATAAGCAAGTGCTGCAATGGCTTGAGCTCCACCTACACGATATATTTCATCGATTTTAGCTATTCGTGCAGCTGCTAAAACTAATGGATTTATTTTACCATTTGGAGACGGCACAACCATAACTAGACGATCTACGCCAGCAATTTTAGCTGGTATCGCTGTCATTAAAACTGACGAAGGGTAAGATGCAGTTCCACCAGGAACATAAATTCCGACAGTTTCTATTGGTGTCCAGCGATAACCTAGATGTACTCCTGTAATATCTGTATATTGCAGATCAGTTGGCTTTTGTCTGATATGAAAATCTTCGATTCGTCTTGCTGAAAGATATAGTGCTGTTAGTGTTTCTTCAGAACAAGTTTCTAATGCAGCAGTTATTTCATCTTGATTTATAGCTAATTTTGAAACGGTTAGATCTAAATGATCGAATCGTTTTGTAAAATTTATTAAAGCTTCATCACCAAAACGTTTTACAGTATCGAGTATATCAACAACGGTTGATATTACGTTCGGTGAGTTTTTTCGTTTATCATTTAATAGATCAGCAAAGTTCTGTTCAAAATCTTGTGTACGAATGTCTAGATTACGTGGCATTGACGACTCTGCGAAAATGCTCGATCCAGTCAGATAATTCTTGTGCTCGAGTTTTAAAGGCAACACGATTGATGATTAATCTTGAGCTAATATTAGCTATACATTCGATTTCAATTAAACCATTTGCTTTTAATGTTGATCCTGTTGATACCAAATCAACTATGTGTTTGCAAAAACCAAGACTTGGTGCCAATTCTACTGCACCGTTTAACTTTATACATTCAGCCTGAATGCCACGTTGAGAAAAATATTTAGCAGTAATTGATGGATATTTAGTAGCAATTCGAATGTGGCCCCAACAAGTAAGATCATTTTTATTAATCAGATATGTTGGTTGAGCAACTACTAGTCTACAAAGGCCAATCTTTAAATCTATTGGAATATAGATTTCTGAATAATCTAATTCCATTAATACATCATTTCCTGCAATTCCAATCTGTGCAGCACCAAAGGCTACGAATGTAGCTACGTCAAAGGAACGTACGCGAATAATATCTATGTACGGATGATTAGTTGAAAAACGCAAGGATCGTGATTCTGGATTGTTGAAATCAGCTTCTGGCTCAATACCAGCCGCATAAATTAATGGCATAACTTCATTAAGAATACGACCTTTAGGCAATGCTAATATTAATTTTTGCAAATCACTCACTAATTAACTGTCCGTTTTATTTAAATTTATAGAGATTCAATTTTTTGAATTACACTCGCTATTGAAAACAAAGCATCATATATTTTGTACAGGTAATTTGATGTATATCACATATAGCCGATGATTATGAACTATCTTTGATTCGATTGATATTGGCGCCGCAAGCTGCTAATTTTTCTTCTACACGTTCGTAACCTCGATCAAGATGATAGATACGATTAATTATAGTTTCTCCATCTGCAATTAAACCAGCTAGAACAAGAGATCCAGATGCACGAAGATCAGTTGCCATTACTGGAGCTCCTGATAACTTCTGTACTCCACGAATGATTGCCGAGGAGCCATGAACATTGATTTTTGCTCCCATACGTAATAGTTCTGGTACATGCATGAAGCGATTCTCAAAGAGAGTTTCGGTAATCATGCTAGCACCTTCTGCAGTAGTCATCAAAGCCATTAGTTGTGCTTGCATATCAGTTGGAAAACCAGGATAAGGCTCAGTCATAATATCGACACCGACTATACGTCGATCATAAGCATTAACACGTATACCAAGTGGTGTTTCACTAATCTCAACACCACTTTCTATTAGTACCTTTTCTACAGATTGTATTGTATCACGTCTAGCTCCAATTAATTCTATATTACCACGTGTAATAGCTGCGGCAATTGCATATGTTCCTGTTTCAATTCTGTCTGGAATTATCGAATACTGTGCACCATATAGACGGTCTACACCTTCTATATGAAGAGTAGATGTTCCAATACCAACGATTTTTGCACCCATAGCAACTAAACAATTAGCTAGATCACATACTTCTGGTTCACGTGCAGCGTTAGTTATAATAGTTTTGCCATCTGCTAATGATGCAGCCATTAGGATATTTTCAGTGCCACCAACAGTGATATGAGGAAAAATTATTTCACTACCTATTAGTCGACCTGATGGTACTGAAGCGATAATATAACCACCTTGTACATCGATTTTAGCTCCCATTGTTTCCAAAGCTTTTAAATGTAAATTAACTGGTCGCGTTCCTATAGCACAACCTCCTGGTAATGATACTTTGACCTGATTGCAGCGTGCTAATAATGGGCCTAATACTAAGATAGATGCACGCATTTTACGAACTAGATCATATGGTGCTGTAGTATTCGTAATTTTGTTAGCATTTAATTCGAGAGTGTGACTTGTTAAGCTTGTATTGTTATTACTCAATGATATCGATACTCCGTGATGTTTTAACAAGCTTGTCATGGTCACGATATCGACTAAATACGATAAATTTGATAATAAGAGAATATCGTCAGTTAATAAACACGCTGACATAAGCGCTAATGCAGAATTTTTTGCTCCTCCAATATTAATTACACCTCGTAAGGGAGTTCCGCCAACTATTCGAATTTTATCCATATACTTTGTCTTGAAATAAAAAATGTAGGATTTTTTCAGGAAGAAAGACCACGTATCTTAAATACGTGGTAATGTCACACCGATTTGTGCTTGATATTTACCAGATCGGTCACGATATGACGTTTTACAAACTGTATCAGCTTTCAAGAAAATAAATTGACATGCACCTTCATTAGAATAAATTTTTGCTGGCAATGGAGTTGTATTAGAAAATTCCAATGTAACACGACCTTCCCATTCTGGTTCTAATGGTGTTACGTTGACTATTATTCCACAACGGGCATATGTTGATTTTCCTAAACAAATAACCAAAATATCACGAGGAATACGAAAATATTCTACGGTACTTGCTAATACGAAACTATTTGGTGGAATGATACAAATTGGGCCATCACGATCAACGAAACTTTTTTTGGAAAAATCTTTGATATCAACTATAGCAGAATCAACATTGGTAAAGATCTTAAATTCTGAAGAAACACGCGCATCATAGCCGTAAGATGACAAACCATAGGAAATTACCCCATTTCGTTGTAATTTTTCAGTAAAAGGTTCGATCATGCCGTGATTAACAGCCATGTTATGTATCCAATGATCAGGCATTACTGGCATTGAAAGATCTCCTAATGAATATTATGATGATTATGTCAATAAAAATCTATGAATAATAAGCAATTAAAATTCTAACGTACATATATAGTATAATAATTTAATACTTAGATTTATTTATAATATTTGATTCTATTAACAATTAATTAGATTCAAAAAAATTTATATTTAGCAATCAACTTATAGATTATTAAATGAAACTTCTATTGTTTTGTTGTATTCAATATTTTCACGCGTCATTTTAAGAACGCTATGTTTGAAGAAATTGATTATGAATAATGCTTGTGTCTTTGAATGCTATGTGGCATTAAGTGATAATATAAGTATATGATTTGCTGGTGTAGCTCAGGGGTAGAGCGTGTCCTTGGTAAGGACAAGGTCGGAGGTTCAATCCCTCCCATCAGCACCATTAAAATGAGTATTTTATCATGAGTAATATATCTCAACGATCGTCTTATTGTAATCGTCCTATGATTATATGCGTCTTGGATGGTTGGGGTTATCGTGCAGAACGATCAGATAACGCCATTGCTTTGGCTAATACGCCTGTCTGGGATGATCTAGTGACTAATATGCCACATGCATTTTTAGAAACTTCTGGATTAGCTGTAGGTTTGTCAGAAGGTCAAATGGGTAATTCTGAAGTAGGTCATATGAATCTAGGTGCTGGTCGTGTTACAATGCAGGATTTACCTCGTATTGATCTAGCTATCAATGATGGTAGCTTAGCCAAGAATCTATCATTGTCTAATGCTATTAGTATATTGAAAAAAAATGGTGGCACAATGCATTTACTAGGATTGTTATCACCAGGTGGCGTACATTCGCATCAAAATCACATGGCGTTTTTGGCTAAAGTTATTGCTAAGGCTGGAATTCCTGTTGTTATTCATGTGTTTCTTGATGGGCGTGATACTCCTCCTTTATCAGCAAGAGAGTTTATTGAGAATTTTATGATTGACGTTTCTGAATATAAAGTTCGCATTGTAACTTTAGCAGGACGTTATTATTCGATGGATCGAGATAAACGTTGGGATCGAGTTAATTTGGCCTATCAGGCGATTGTTGAAGCTAATGGAGCTAAGGCTGTTGATCCTATTACTGCTATCGAAATTTCATATCAGGCAGGGAAAACTGACGAATTTGTTTTTCCTGTGGTTATTGGAGATTATGATGGCATAAAAAATGGGGATGGCCTGATTATGACCAATTTTCGATCAGATCGAGTTCGTGAGATTCTTTCATCTTTAGTTGATCCTGATTTTGATGGATTTTCACGCTCAGTTGTACCTCAATTTTCAGTTTGCTTAGGAATGAATAAATATTCAACAAATCTTGATCGTTTTTTGGATGCACTGATTTTTTCTGAAAATCTAACACATACTTTGGGTGAAGTGATCTCAGATTCAGGTTTAACACAACTAAGAATTGCTGAAACTGAAAAATATGCTCATGTTACATTCTTTTTCAATGGCGGACAGGAAAATGTCTTTCCTAAAGAAGATCGCATCATGATATCAAGTCCAAAAGTTGCTACTTATGATTTACAACCAGAAATGTCTGCTACAAAAATTACCGATAAGTTAATTGAAGCTATAGTTAGCAAAAAATATGATCTGATTATAGTCAATTATGCAAATTGTGATATGGTTGGCCATACTGGTATTTTGGATGCTACAATTAAAGCTGTTGAAACTGTTGATCAATGTTTGGGTCGGTTGACTCAGACATTGAAAAATACAAGTGGTAGTATGTTGATAACTGCTGATCACGGTAATGCAGAATTGATGCGAGATCCAATTACCAAAAATCCACACACAGCACATACTATTGGTAAAGTTCAGGTAATTTTGGTTAATGGCCCAACTGATATTATTGAATTGAGTGACGGTTGTTTATCTGACGTTGCTCCGACAATTTTGGAATTATTAAATTTATCATTGCCGTCACAAATGACCGGAAAGTCATTGTTAGTAAAGAAAAAGATTAATTAAACGTTGTTTATAAATAATGTAATTCAATTTTCAACAAATTGTAAATTTATTACAATGATCATTATAGAGATTAAAAATTAATTTATTATTATAGATAAAAAATTTATTGTTGTGCGAACACTATCAATCTATGAATTTATTAAATGCACATTTTGATTTTGTTTTAGTCAAATCATTATTATAATGACGGTTTTTAGTTAGGAAATGACTAACATAATCAATTTTTATTGAAGTAATCATATTTAATAATATAGAGATTATTTGATGATTCGGAAGATTGCGATCATAATTGGTGCTTATACTTGGCTGTTATCTGCATCTGCAATGGCAACGCCAGATAAAGATAGTGATTATCAACCACTTAGTCTTTTTAACGATGTTTTAGAGCGCATACGTGTTGGTTATGTTGAAAAGACTAATGATAAAGAGTTATTAGAAGCTGCTCTTAATGGTATGTTAACATCGCTTGATCCTCACTCTAGCTATCTAAACACAAAAAAATTTAATAACATGAAAGCTCAAAATAAGGGTGAATTTGGTGGATTAGGTATTGAAGTAACAATGGAAAGCGGTTTAATTAAGATAATTTCGCCGATCGATGATACTCCAGCATTTAAAGCTGGTTTGAGACCAAATGATTTTATCACTCATTTAGATGGTGAGTCTGTACAAGGTTTAAATATTAATGAAGTTGTCGATCGTATGCGAGGATCTGTCAATACTAATATTAAATTGACAGTTAGTCGAAATAAACAGGAACTTTTTGAAGTTACATTAACGCGTGCAATTATTAAGATACAAACTGTTAAATATAAATTACAGGATAACGTTGGTTATATTCGTATTAGTCAGTTTGTAGAATCAACTGATACGAATCTTCGAAAGGCAATTGATCAATTAAAAAAAGATTCTAATGGTAATTTGCAAGGATTTATCTTAGATCTGCGTAATAATCCTGGTGGTTTGCTTGATCAGGCAATTAATGTTTCTAGTGATTTTCTTGATAAAGGAGAGGTTGTTTCTACTAGATCGCGTCGTCCTGAAGAAACAAAGCATTATGCTTCTAATGGAAAAGATCTGATTGATGGATTGCCGCTTGTTGTATTGATAAATGACGGTTCAGCATCGGCTTCAGAGATTGTTGCTGGAGCTCTTCAGGATCATAGGCGTGCTATTTTATTAGGAACAAAGTCTTTTGGTAAAGGATCCGTACAGACTATTATACCTCTTAAAGATCATGATGCTATGGTACTAACTACAGCGCGTTACTACACACCATTGGGTCGATCAATTCAAGCTGTTGGTATTGAACCTGATATTAAAGTGTTACCATATAATGACGAATCGTTGAATCTAATCAGTGATCATTTTAATCGAAGTGAAGCTTCACTACCACGTGCTCTGAAGAATAATACTAATTTAACGTCAACAGAATCTGACAATAAGTCTAAAGTTGACAATAAGGATAAGATTGATAATAAGGCTAAAGTTGAAAAGGTATTGCAAAATAATACTACTTTACCACTAGTACCATCATCGTTGACAGATGATGGTACTAAAATGCTTGATCTTGTTACTGATTGTCAATTAGCACGTGCTATGGATTTAGTGCATGGTCTTTCATTTTACAAATACACAATAAAACGCTAATATTAGTTATTTGATTAGTTAGATTATCTTTATAAGATAAATGACATTTTTCATTTGAGTTAATACTCATTACTGAGGTTTGATTAGCGATACACCATGTGCGATTTATTACCATATCGTCCTGGGGTTGGGTTAATGTTGTTCAATTCACATGGGCTAGTTTTCGTTGCTAACCGTATTGATGTTTCTTGTGATGCTTGGCAAATGCCACAGGGAGGCATTGATGATAATGAAACTCCTAGACAAGCAGTTTTCCGAGAATTAAAGGAAGAGATAGGTACCGATAATGTAGAAATTATCAGCGAGAGCGCTAACTGGTTACATTACGATTTTCCCTCAGATCCAAATATCAATATACGAATGTTGAAATTTCGAGGTCAAATACAAAAATGGTTTGCATTGCGGTTCATTGGTAGTGACAGTGATATTAATATTAATACTGAACATCCTGAATTTTGTGATTGGCAATGGATCAACTTTGATCGTTTGTTAGATTTGATCGTTCCATTTAAACTAGATCTCTATCGGTCTGTAATTTATGAATTTAGGCCAATTGCCAATAGATTAGCTATAGATAGTTTATAATAAGATCACTTTTTATTAATTACTGAGAGTTATGAAAATCTGACTGAGTTTCAATAGTCTTTTTTAAACCATTATATGCAAGAACATCTACACGTTCGTTCTCAATGTGTCCGTTATGACCGCGAATCCAAATCCAAGTTATTTCATGTTTAGTTATAAGTGAATCAAGAGCACACCATAAATCACGATTAGCAACTGGCTTTTTTGCATGTTCAGATAATCGATTCTTTTGTTTCCAAGTATAGATCCATTGACTAATACCTCTTTGAACATATTGACTATCAGTATAGACTTTAACTATACAATTCCATTTTAGAGCGCAAAGACCTTTAATAACAGCCATTAATTCCATGCGATTGTTAGTTGTAAGCAGCTCACCACCGTATAGTTCTTTTTCGACACCATTTTTTGTTCGTAAAATAACACCCCATCCTCCTGGTCCTGGATTTGGTTTACACGATCCATCTGTGAACATCTCAACATTAGTAGTAATCATGATATTTTTTCAAAATACGTAATCGTTTGCTACATTGATTTTGGCATGAAAACGCAATTTACGTTCATACTCTAGTGGATCTTTTTGTTTTACAAATGCATCCGTTGGAGTATTGAAGTAATCATAAAGACGAGTAAGTAAAAAACGAATAGAAGCACCACGTGCTAGAATTGGTAAGGCATTAAACTCTGGTACAGATAGTTTGCGAATTTGTTGATAATTTGATAACAATAAACTAGCTTTATTAATATTGAATGTATCGTCATGTTCAAAACACCAAGCATTAAAACATATTGCTATATCGTATGCAAGAAAGTCAGTACAAGCAAAATAAAAGTCTATTATACCGGAAATTTTATCATTCTGATATAAAACGTTATCTGGAAACAAATCAGCATGAATAATTCCGATTGGAAGGTCTTTTGGCCAGTTATGTTCTAAATAATTCAGTTCGTGATTTATAAGATCTGATAACGATGATTTAATCTCATTTATTTGATTGTATTCTTGTTCAAACAATTGTCGCCAAAAATTAAATCCTAATGAATTAGTGCGACTTTGTGGAAAGCTTAGCCCTTTAATATGAATATTGGCAATTGCTTTTCCTATGGTAGCACAATGATGTGTGGTAATATGACGAGGCCATTCACCCTCTAGAAATGAAGTTATGGTAGCTTGATGATTACATAATTTGCGCAGACTAATACCATCTCTACCAACTAACGGTGTTGGACAATGTAATCCTAGATGAGCCAAATGTTTCATTAATTCAATAAAAAATGGAAGGTCATTTGGATTTACTCGTTTTCCGTAAAGAGTCAAAATAAAATTACCTAGGCTTGTTTGTAAAAAATAATTAGAATTTTCTATACCTTCTTCAATGCCTTCACAGTTGATTACAACTCCGATGTCATATTCTTCAATAAAAGATTTAAGATCTTTTTTTGGTATTTTTACGTAAGCAGCCATTTAATTAAGAAGCTATAACTGGTGGTAGTTTAAAGGATATATTTTCATTTGTTATTGAAATTTCTTTGATAATCACATCAAAATTTCTTCGACACATTTCCAATACTTCGTTAATAAGAATTTCTGGAACTGAAGCTCCGGCAGTAATTCCTAAGTTATTTATACCATCTAACCATGACAAATTAATTTCATCTGCTCTATTTACTAAATAGGAACTGTTGGAAGGTGATCCTAAATTAGAAGCAACTTCAAAAAGACGACATGAATTCGAAGAATTTGTAGCACCAATTACTAATACCACTTCGCATAATGGTGTAATGGCTTTAACTGCCTTTTGTCGGTTAGTAGTAGCGTAGCAAATGTTTTTCTTATTCGGACCCTTAATACCGTGGAACCGATTTTTTAATACATTGATTATGTCGATTGTATCGTCTATTGATAGTGTTGTTTGTGTAATATAAGAAAGAGGTCTTTTTAATGGCAATACAATTGTCTTAGCTTGTTCAATAGTTTCAATCAATATGATGTTATTGTCAGAAGATTGACCAATAGTTCCTATTACTTCTGGATGATCGTGGTGTCCAATCATAATTACTTGTCTGTTATTTAAGATCTGACGTGTAGTTTCTTTGTGTACATTAGTAACAAGCGGACAAGTTGCATCTATATAGAAGAATTTACGTTCTATCGCTTTATTTAATACTGTTTTTGGTATGCCATGGGCTGAAAATATTACTGGTCGTTGATTATTTGGAATATCATCTAGTTCTTTAACAAAGATAACACCCCGTTTTTCTAATGAATCTACGACGTAACGGTTATGTACAATTTCATGTCGAACATAAATTGGACTTCCGAATTTTCGTAAAGTTTTTTCAACGATATTAATAGCACGATTAACTCCAGCACAAAATCCTCGTGGACTAGCTAGAAAAATGGAAAGATGACGTTTGCTCATAATGTCTTATATACAAATAACAAAATGGATCTATTATTATGGATAGTTATTTTGTATTCTATATTACTATTGTCAGTATAGTAATATGTATATATAAAAGAATAAAAATTATTAATATTAGATATGTATGTAAGTAAAAACGTTTTGTTTGAATTTATTGACTTTAAACACTTTATGTGTCATTTTTCACGATCTTTTTAGACAGGTAGTGTAACACTATGAATTTTTTTAAATACAATATTGCCATATTTTTTATACTTCTTATTTTATCAGCATGTAGTAGTTCAGACGAGAGAGATATAAAAGTGTGTCCACTAGTCTCTGCTTTATCTGATTCAGTTACGTTGACAAAATTTCGACCAGGACCAGGACGTGATCTGACAGATGTGAAATTTAAAGCTGAAATTACTGACTATCATGGATCTTGTGAATATAATGCTGAAACAAAACAAGTTCAACTTGCATTAAAAGTTGGCATTACTGCTGATCGTCATGTTGGATTAGATGGAAGATATGCTGATGTCAATTATTATATTGCTATTCCAGCTTTTTATCCAAAGTTACAAGCTAAGCAGATTATACCTGTTAAATTAGAGTTTCCTGAAAAAACCAATAGATTACATTATGTTGATGATGAAATTAATATTTCAATTCCTCAAGTCGATCTAAAAGATATGCCTGCTTATGAAGTTTTTGTCGGATTACAATTAACACCAGATGAACTGTCTTTTAATAGACAACATAAAAGATAATCTGGAGTTATCATATAGTTTATATAAAATATAATGATATTATTTAATACATTTTAATTATCAGAACAATATAAATTGCTTTTAAAGTTTAGAATGATTTGCTAGGTAATTATGATATCAAACGTTAACTGTGAGAAAAATCTCTATGTTAACAGATTCAAATTAGGAATGTTTGTTATTATTACAGTTTCAAATTTGAAGATTTTGATGGTATATGTCTAATGTGATGCTTGTAATTGACTTAACTTAGTGCGCATAATCTCTATTAACTTATCAATATTGCCATTATTAGCCCTCATTATAGCATTATAATCTAGCCGTTGTGTTATTATCATGCTAATACTGTTGATTAATACATCAAAAATGAGAAATGAGTTGTCATCGCTTTCTCTGAGTTTCCATTGTAAGTTAATTTTATCATTATTCTTATTCGTAATTTGTGAATCAACAAGCCATTCCCGATCATCTTCATTACTTATTGAAAGAATTTCTAGGGATTCGTTTGTATAATTCATCTGGAAACGATTAGCCCAGATCATTACAGTGATTTTTTCTAGTAAATTAATGAATTCTTGTTGTTGTTCTGGAGTGGCAATATCCCAATAACGAGATAATATGAATTTACTAATATTTAAAATATCTAATGAAGAAACGAATAATTTATAATATTTTTCGTTACGTTCTGCTTTTGAAAGTTTATCATCCGTTACTATATTGACAATGTGTTGTGATAGAGTATTCATGAACTCATTTGCTTCGATATCAGACTTGGAATTTCCAGGCTCTGAGCTCATTAATAGTGCAATCAAGGATATAAAAACGATTCTTGAGAAAGCAAAATTTGTCATTAACTATCTGTAAATACCTGTATTAAATAACATGTTAAAAAGTGACGAATCTGTCTTATTTAAAGAAGGATTATTGGATTTTTTATCATTTTTAGCACTATTTATCAATGATGTTCGATGTTGTTGATAGATACTACGCATAGAAGAATAATAATCAAGTGACATTGATTTTATGTCATCTATATTATCAATTTGATTTTCATATAATGAAATACCTGTTATTCCTACACGAGTTGGGTATATCCAATAATGTTTTTTATTTTTAATATAATAATTTATAGGATCAATAAATGATTCGACGATTAAACCAAAGGTATCACGTAAATTAGACGAACCGAGTATTGGCAATATTAAATAAGGACCTTCATCAATACCCCATATTCCTAATGTCTTTCCAAAATCATTCTTATGCGCTGGTATTTCTATGAGCTCAGCAATATCTATTAAACCAAGAATACCCACAGTAGTGTTTAATAAGAACCGTTTTAGTGTTATAGCTGCATCATGAAAATTTCCCTGTAACATATCGTTAGCGAAATATGATGGAGTTTTTAGATTGTCAATAAAATTTCTGACTAGATTGCGTCCGAATGATGGAACAATTTGTCTATATCCTGTAGCTAATGGATGAAAAACATAAGTGTCCATGCTTTCATTAATAGAGAAAGTTATTTTATTAATAGATTCTAGTGGATCATTAATTTGTTCATCTATGTAGTTATCTTTATTTTCAGTAGATAGAGAGGAACACCCAACTAATATTAAAGTAAATGTTATTATTTTTATAAAAAGCAGATTTTTTTTATAAAAACAATCTAATAGCAACATACATGATATCAACATAAAATAACTTCTCATTGTATCATAAGTTTTTTAAAACATGATACTTCTAAAGTATAACATTGTCGCAAAATAAATATAAAATATGTGCAAGTAGTAATCTAATGACTGTTTTTAATTTGATTAAAACAATAAAATTGTGACGATAGACTGTAATTAATTTGATAATTAGTTATATTTGAACACAATAATGCTTTGAAATGTATAAGAAATAATAAACATATATTAAATGCATATCTGGTAGATAATACAAATAAGTTATTTATTATAGAATTTAATGTTTTTAAATAAGTATTTATGTATGAACATATATTTTGTAGTTAGTTAAAATAATCTTGGAGATAATGTGAATATTTCGAAATTGTTTGATAATGAAGTAATCGAGCATTTAAAGATCGTAAAAATATTGGATGCAACGATTAAAGAATCTTTTCTCTGTCTTTGTTCTGTTTGCAAAAAATCCATTAAGAATGGTGGAAAGATTCTTTTATTTGGAAATGGTGGTAGTGCGGCTGATGCACAACATATTGCTACAGAGATTGTAGTTCATTATAAAATTAATAAAAGACGCGCTTTTCCTGCTATTGCTCTAACTACAGACACGTCTATTCTTACTGCAACAGCAAATGATTTTTCTTTTGATGAAATATTCTCACGCCAAGTAGAAGCTATAGCACGACCTGGTGATGTAGTTATTGGCATTAGTACATCTGGGAGGAGCAAGAATGTTTTGAAAGCTCTGCAATCAGCACGATCAATAGGAGCTATATCTACAGGACTTACTGGTCATAATGGCTGTGATATGATTAAATATGCCGATCCATTGATAGTTGTTCCATCAACTGTAACAGCTCGTATTCAAGAAATGCATATTCTTATAGGTCACATGTTATGCGAAACAATTGAATCTGATTCAATTTAATCTATAAACACATGCATTTAAATTTCATTTTACTGTGACAATAATTGATCACGACAGTCTTGCCAAATCTTTTTAAGATGAATAATAAAGAAATCAGTTCAATCCAAACAAGCTATGTGCAAATGATCTAGCTTCAAATGGCTGAAGATCATCGATACCTTCTCCAATACAGATTGCGTGAATTGGTAGTTTAAATCTTTCGGCTATAGCGACAAGCACACCACCACGTGCTGTACCATCTAATTTAGTAATGATTAATCCACTAACATTTGTGATTTTTTGAAAAATCTCTACCTGAGAGTGAGCATTTTGTCCTGTTGTAGCGTCAAGAACTAATAGAATATCGTGAGGTGCTGTTGGATCATGGCGCTTGAGTACACGAATGATTTTTTCCAATTCGGCCATCAGATCTTTTTTGTTTTGCATTCGTCCGGCTGTATCTATCAACAATAAATCATCATTTTGTAATTTTGTTTTTTGTAAAGCATCAAAAGCCAAACTAGCTGCATCTTTGCCGTGTTCGGACGAAATCACAGGACAGCCTGCGCGTTCACCAATAATTTTTAACTGTTCGATGGCTGCTGCACGAAAAGTATCTCCTGCTACTAATGTTACGGAAAGACCCTGACTACAGAATAAATTAGCAAGTTTTCCGATCGTTGTTGTTTTGCCACTACCATTGACTCCAACTACTAACACAACATGAGGTTTATTGATTTGATTTGGAAAAAATGGTAATGCAACAGGTATTAATATATCTGAAATTTTATTAACTAAAATCTCTTTAATTTCTTCGATTCTAATTTCACGATCGAATTTATTTTTTTCTAAAAAAGCAATAATCTGTTTTGTTGTATTAACACCAAGATCAGTGGTAATTAGTAGCTCTTCTAATTCTTCTAATATTGTAATGTTCAATTTACGTTTTTTATAAATCTCTATTAAACCCTGAGAAAATTTCGATGATGAGCGACTTAAACCTTTACTAATGCGCGATAATAAATTGATTTTATTCATACGCTTCTACCTATTAGTAGATCGTTTTCTATATCTGTAATTTTTACAGTCAAGATATTACCTACAGATGCAATATTATTCACTAAACGAACTGGTAGGTAGTGTTCACATAGACCGATATTATTTTTTTCTATTAGTACTCTAGCATTACTACCAATTTGACTGACTAGAAAAGTTGACATAGCAATATTACCTTTATCACGCAAAAGAGATGCTCGTTCTTTTACTACATTCTTATGTAAATGTGGTAGATTTTCAGCTAGTGTTCCTGGACGTGAAGAGAATGGAAAAACGTGCAGGTGACTGATTCCTATTTCGTCAATTAGAGTCAATGATTGATTAAACATTTCTTCTGTTTCAGTTGGAAAACCAGCAATTATATCTGCTCCTAATGCCAGATCAGGACGTAAGTTACGTAATTTTTTTGCTAAAAGAATCACGTCGCTTCGTAAATATCGACGTTTCATACGCTTAAGGATTGTGTCATTTCCAGATTGAATCGACAGATGAAAATGTGGCATTAATCTAGGTTCTTCTGCTATCAATTGCAGTAAATCATTATCGATCTCGATAGGGTCTAGAGAAGACAGCCGTAACCGCGGTAGATATGGTAATTGTTTTAATAAATAACGCACCATTTGACCTAGATTTAAATGTTCATGTAAATCTACTCCATAGGCTGTAATATCAACACCAGTCATCACTATTTCATTAAAACCAGATTTCATTAAATAACGAATCTGATTAACTATTTGATCTATAGGTACACTACGACTTGGACCACGACTGAAAGGAATAATGCAAAATGAACAACGATGATTACAACCCTGCTGAATTTCAACAAAGGCTCTAACATTGTTATTAAAACCAGTAATTAAATGTTCAGAAGTATTTCTAATTTTCATAATATCAGTAATCAAAATACGTTCGGTATTTGATTCTAAATAGCTAGCTACTTGTAGTTTTTCAACATTACCAATGATTTGATCTACTTCATACATTGTGGCAAATTTTTGAGGATTAATTTGAGCGGCGCATCCTGTAACAATTATTCTAGCGTTTGGTTGTTCACGTCGTAGTTTGCGAATTGTTTGACGGGATTGACGCTCAGCCTCTTTGGTTACAGCACATGTGTTGACAACAATAACATTACATAGACCAGTTGCATGTAAATGATTTCTTATTACTTCAGATTCATAGGCATTTAGTCGACAACCAAAAGTTACGATATTAGGCTCGTTTAAAGAATCTGATGATTTTTTTGTAGGTATGATATTTGATGTCATTGTAGTAAGCTACTATTTAATGTGCCTGAATAACTAAGCGCTACCGATCCTGTCATTAATACGTGATTATTTTTCATCCATTCTATTGTTAACGTTCCATTATCTAACACAACATCAGCTTTTCTTTGAATTATTCCGCGACGTGATGCAGCAACAACAGTGGCGCAAGCTCCAGTTCCACAAGCTAAAGTAATACCAACACCACGTTCCCATACTCTCATACGTAATCGTTTGAAATCTAATAGCTGAACTATTTCGATATTACATCTGTCTGGGAATAACGGATTATGTTCGAGAATTGGTCCTAGACGTGCCAAATCGATGGCTTCAATGTTTTTAACAAAAAATACCGCGTGAGGATTCCCCATTCCAACACCAACTGGATCAACTAGCATTTCGAGGTTAATCGGTAAATGATTACTGTCAATTGAGTGACTTAATGGAATATCATGCCAATCAAGATAGGCTAATCCCATATCGACGCTAATCATATTGTCTGCTAACATTTGAGCATTAAATAAACCAGACTTTGTTTCGATTGTAGCATAAGTTTGGCTATTTTCTTGCATTACAATCCAAGCTATGCAGCGAATTGCATTACCACAAGTAGATACTTCAGTACCATCAGCATTCCAAATATTTATGAAGATATCTGCTAATTTGTTTTTTGGATGGGTAATAACGATCAATTGATCGAAACCAACACCTATGTGACGATCGCTCATTAGGCAAATTTGCTCTTTTGAAATCTCAATTGGATTTGTACGTGAATCTAGCACGACAAAGTCATTACCAAGACCATGCATTTTTAAAAAAGAACGTCCATTCAATAGAAATAAATTCATAGTAACTCAATAATTTAGGAACATTCTTTGTAAAATATACTCCGTGTATGTTTTGAAAAGGAGTTCTAAGAGACTAATATGAGGATATAAAATAATAGATTATTGAATACACCTTATAATCACGTTGTTAATATTCATTTAAATTACATATATAAAAATAACTATCTCTATGTGATTCTACATAAAACAAATTACATTTGATCTGTTTTTAATTTCAAAGATTCATTTTTAGTTAATGAAATATTTCATTAGAAGAAATGAAGAGTTATTAAAGATCGATCTTTTAAGCTCAGATCTTAAATAATAGCGAAATTTTATAAATTAGTCGATAATTACGAAGTTTCGTCATGAGATTTATTCTCTGTACGCTCATTCCATCCACCGCCAAATGTTTTATACAATGTAATTAGATTGGACATACGAGATAGAGTGGTAATAATCATTGCTTGCTTAGAATTGTAAAGCGTACGCTGTGCAGTTAACGTGTTAAGATAACCTTCTATTCCACTGTTGAATCTTAAATCTGACAATCTATACATAGCCGATGATGCCTCAACAAGTTTCTTTTGTGACTGTAACTGATCGTCGATAGTTTTTTTGGTTATTAAAGCGTCTGATACTTCACGAAAAGCTTTCTGAATTGCTTTTTCGTAATTAACTACTTCTATCTGTTTTTTTATTTCAGCTAGATCAAGACTAGCACCTAGACGTCCACCTGTGAAGATCGGAAATGCAATAATAGGAGAAAAATTCCATGAGTCGTTACCACCACTCAATAAATCTGTAAGATTACTATCAGCTACACCACCAGTAGCAGTAAGTGTGATTTTTGGGAAAAAAGCTGCACGAGCTACTCCGATATCGGCGTTAGCGGCCTTTAAATTATGTTCTGCTGCTTTTATATCAGGTCTTTGTTCTAACAATGCCGAAGGCACATCGGCAGGCAGATCAGCTAGCAACAATGGCGTAATATCTATTTTATAATTATTAATCAAATCATCATTAATTAAATTGGAAAGTGATTGCCCAACAAGTAATTCCAGAGCATTGAGATTTTGCGCGATTTGTTGACTATATTTAGCAAGATTTATCTCTGCTGTATGTACAGCAGTCTCTGCCTGTCTTAAATCAAGTTCATTTGTAATACCATTTTTTATTTTTAATTTAATCAGATTAAAAGATTTTTTCTGACTATCTAATGTATCCTTAGTTAATTGTAGTAATTCTTTATTACTAAGTAATGCTATATATGCATTAGCTACCTCAGCTATTAGTGATATCTGTGCACTAGTACGTGATTCTTCTCTTGCGAAGTAAAGTTCAAGTGCTGCACTTTCTGAATCTCTAATACTTCCAAACAGATCTAGCTCGTAGGAAGTAAAGCCAACACTAATGTTATGACGTTTATCTATCCTTGATTTATGAGTTGGTGATAATTTTCCAGGAATTTTTTGTCTTGAACTGCTACCAATTGCTGAGATTGAAGGAAATAGACCTGCGCCTTTAATTTGATATTGCGCACGAGCTGCCTCGATATTTAATGTTGCTATTCTTAGATCTCTATTATTTATAAGTGCTGTCTCAATTAACTTTTGTAGTTGTGGATCTATGAAGAAATCACGCCATCCTGTATTTAACACAGTGTTTGTATCGCTGGCTACTGATGACCAATTTGGTTTAACTGGAGATACAGGACGTTCATAGTCTGGGGCTAACGAACAGCCAATCAGAAGAAACATTATTAACGAAAATATATATTTCATAGTCATTCTACTTGAAGTATCCGTTCACTGTTTAGAACTTACATTGGTATTTAATTTTGGCTTTACATGAAACAAACGTAAAATGACGATAAAAAATAATGGAATCATGAAAATAGCTAGAAAAGTCGCGCTCAACATACCGCCAATGACGCCAGTACCTATTGCATTTTGAGTACCAGATCCAACACCAGAAGCCAAAGCTAATGGTAGAACACCGAAAATGAAAGCAATTGATGTCATTAGAATAGGTCGCAAACGTTGTTTTGCAGCTCGAAGTACAGCGCTAATGAGATTAGTACCGTTATCGAAATAATTTTTAGCAAATTCAATGATCAGAATAGCATTTTTTATTGATAATCCAACAGTAACTAACATTCCAACTTGGAAATAAATATCATTAGATAATCCTCGTAGCCAAGTTGCCATGATCGTTCCAAAAATACCAAGTGGTACTACCATCATTACTGCACTTGGAATTATCCAACTTTCATAGAGAACTGCTAGACTGAGAAATACAACAATCAATGAAATTGCATAAAGAATAGGAGCTCTTGATCCTGAAAGATGCTCTTCAAAGGAAATCCCAGTCCATTCGAAACCTATTCCAGGTGGTAATTTAGTAAGTAACGATTCTACGACTTTCATTGCAGTACCAGTACTTTGTCCAGGTGCAGGTTTCCCTTGAATTTCCATAGATTGAACGCCATTGTAACGATTTAGCATCTGAGGGCCAATTCCCCATTTAGCTGAAGTAAAAGAAGAAAATGGCACCATTTTGTTACTAGAATTACGAACATGCCATTTATTTAAATCTTCAGGATTCATTCGTGATGATGGAATTCCCTGCATGAATACTTTCTTTACTCTACCCTTATCTACGAAATTATTAATGTAGGTTGATCCCCAAATTGTAGACATAGCATTATTAATGTTAGGAATTTGTACTCCCAGCGCACTAGCCTTTTCTCGATCAATAATCAATTGATATTGAGGAGCATCTTCTTGGCCACCAGGTCTAACCTGAGTAAGTAAAGGTGATTGAGATGCTAGTCTAAGAAATTGATTGCGACCTTCTTTTAATTTTTCATATCCAACACCAGAACGATCTTGAAGATGGAGATTAAAACCGTTAGCTAATCCTAACTCAATGATAGCAGGCGGTACAAAGCCAAATACAAAAGCATCTTTTATCGGTGCAAAATTTCTCATAACTCTGGCAGCTAGCGCCTGAACCTTTTGATTTGGAGATGATCGTAACTTCCAATCCTTGAGTTTGATAAATGCCATTGCACAACTTTGACCGTGACCACTGAAGTTGAATCCGTTAACAGTAAACACTGCCTCGACCGTATCTTTTTCTTTATTAGTAAAATAATCTCGAATCTTATCTAGAACAGCTTCTGTTCGTATATGAGTAGATCCTGGCGGAGTTTGTACTTGAACTAACATAACGCCCTGATCTTCTTCTGGTAAGAATGCTGTAGGTACTCTTGTAAACATAAAGATTGAAATAGCAATTAAACAGGCGAATATCAGAAAAAAGCGAATAGGACGAATTAACATATTTCCAACAGCAGTAATATAATAGCGACTGCTCTTATCAAAAATCCTATTAAACCAACTGAAAAAACCTTTCTTTTTTAGAGACTGTTCTTTGTTAAATGGTTTTAGAATACTAGCACAAAGAACTGGTGTTAAGCTTAAGGTGACTATTATTGAAAGTACCATTGCTGAAATTATAGTGACTGAGAATTGTCGATAAATTACACCAATTGAACCTCCAAAAAAAGTCATTGGTAAAAAAACAGCTATTAGAACAGATACAATGTTGATCAAAGCACCAGTGATCTGATTCATTGATTTTTTAGTTGCTTCCTTTGGCGATAGGCCTTCTTCTTTCATTACGCGTTCAACATTCTCAATAACAACTATTGAGTCATCTATAAGAATACCGACTGCTAATACCATAGCAAACATTGTTAATACGTTAATTGAATAGTCAAAAAACAATAGAACAACGAAAGTGCCGAGCAATACTATTGGTATTGTAATTGTAGGAATTAATGTAGATCTAAAATTCTGTAAAAACAGATACATAACAAAGAAAACAAGAATAATAGATTCAATTAATGTTTTAATTACTTCGTTTATTGATAAACGAATGAATGGAGTAGTGTCATAGCCTCGATTTACTTGAAGACCATGAGGAAAAAATGGCTTTAATCGTGAGATTGTTTTGTCAACTTCCTCGATCGTCTTGAGTGCATTAGCACCACTCTCCATTTGAATAGCCAAACCACCGGTTGGCATATTATTAAAACGACCTTCAACTCCATAGTATTCACCGCCAAGTTCACTGTATCCGACATCACGCAAACGAACTTGTGATCCATTCGGATTAACTTTTAGCAAAATATTGTCGAATTCTTCTGGAGATTTCAGACTTGACGATCCAATAATAGAAGCTGTCAATTGTTGTCCAGGAACGGCAGGAAGACCTCCTAGTTGACCGGAGGCAACTTGAATATTTTGTGCTTGAATTGCACCTATAATGTCACTTGTAATAAGTCCAAAATTGTTTAATTTCGCTGGGTCAAGCCATATGCGCATTGCAAATGGTGTACCGAATAATCTAGTATCTCCAACGCCATGTATACGATTTATTTGATCTTGAATATTTGAAGAGATAAAATCAGATATTTCGAATTTATTCATACTATTATCTGTAGATATGAAAGCTAAAACAGCAAGAAAGCTATCTGTAGACTTTTTGACAGTGACACCATAGCGTTGTACTTCAGCAGGTAATGATGGCATCGCTAATTGCATCTTGTTCTGAACATTAACCTGAGCAATATCTGGATTTGTTCCCTGCCTGAATGTGAGTTTTACTCTCATACTTCCAGTTGAGGTGCTCTCAGACGATATGTAATCCAAACCATCTAGACCATTCATTCGTTGTTCTATAACTTGAGCAATTGTGTCTTGCACTGTTTGAGCTGATGCACCTGGATAAAAAGCATTAATGAAGATTTGAGGCGGTGCAATATTTGGATATTGCGATATCGGCAATACATTTATTGCTAAGATTCCGCTAAAAATTAACATTAGCGAAATAACCCAAGCACACACCGGACGTTCTATGAAAAATTTTGGTATAGCGAACATATTTATTAACTAATATTTCAATATTTATATGAAAATGATTATTTATCTGACAGAACTAATGTTACTAGCTGAAACTGGACGTACAAGAGAGCCAGGCCTTACTTTTTGTAAACCTTCTACGATTACTCGATCTCCAGCACCAACTCCATCAATAACTAGCCATTTATCACCTATTGCCCGATCAATTTTTAGTTTACGTAATACTACTTTGTTATCATCTCCCACTACTAGTGCTGATGGATCACCATTTTCAAGACGTGAAACTCCTTGCTGAGGTATTAAAACTGCTTGCTCGTTGATTTTTTCCTCAATTCGAGCATGAACAAACATTCCAGGTAACAATAAACGTTTCTTGTTTGGGAAAATTGCTCGCAATGTTACTGATCCGGTTGATGGATCTACCACAGCTTCAGAGAATAGAAGCTTTCCTGTTTCGTTGTATTCGCTACCGTCTTCGAGAATCAGATGAACTAAAGCCTGTCCATCGCCGACCTTTTTTAAATTACCGTCAAGAAATTCACGTTGAAGACGCAGCATTTCTATGCTTGATCTGACGACATCAACGTATATAGGATCAAGCTCCTGAATTGTTACAAGAGCAGATGGTTGTTTATCAGTAACCAAAGCTCCTTCAGTTACTGTTGAACGACCAACACGTCCTGAAATAGGTGATAGTACTTTTGTATCTTCTAGTTTGAGCCTAGCTCCATCAACGGTTGCATTTCCGGTTATCACATCAGCATTAGCCTGTTGAACAGACATTATTGCATTGTCATTTTCTTGCTTACTTACGGCATTAACAGCTATTAACGATTTGTATCGATCTGCTAATATTTTAGCATTTTTCAATCTTGATTCGGCTTTGACAAGAGAAGCTTTTGCTATATCGTATGAATTCTTATATGACGAATCGTCGATCTGATAAAGTTGCTGTCTTGCTTTTACCTCGCTACCTTCAGTGAAAAGGCGGCGAATGATTATACCACTAGCTTGCGGTCGAACATCTGCAACACGATAAGGGGTAATTCGTCCTGGCAATTCTTTGGAAATTGTTACTTGCTCTGTGACCAAAGTTACAATACCGACCTCAATTGGTACAGTTGGTGCTACAGCTTTTTTTTGTCCTTGGTCACAACCAACCAATACCAATACAAAAGCCATCCAAAAACAAAAATGCGGGCAGTTCATAATTTATCCTGATTAAGCCATATAAGTCCATCATACAGTAAAGCGCGTAAGGATATATATTTGAGTTAAGTAAGTCAAGTATATACTACATCTCCTAATGTAGTATATTTATCACACATCAAATAAAAATACATATCTAGATCAAAATCATCTTGTGAGTTCTATAATCATTTAATATAAGTAAATACATAACAGTAAT
>JAITNJ010000013.1 GCA_031290545.1 Rhodospirillaceae bacterium
AGCTGGTGGTAGATCAGGAAGAGATATTATTGATGCAGCAGTAGTTGTTGTAGTAGTACCTTTTTCTACTTTAGCTCTTGCTTCATTAGAACTCAGTACAGAACTACCTGTCTTTAATGCAGCGATCCTTTCTAAAGAATATATATTTATGTTTTAAAACTCATTCTTTAAAAATAGGCTAAAAGATTACGTCTAATGCGTGATTTTATAGATTCTTTTTGAAATGAAGAAATAACAAATTCACATCCAGTTACAGTTTCATAAAGCATTATATATTTTTGACTAAATTCTATTAAAGCATCATTAGGAATAGCTGGAATAGGATTATTGTATGGATCATCACAATGTTCTATAATCCACAAGCGAAGAAATTCTTTATCCAAACTCTCAGGCTCTTCTCCCTTTGATATTCTATCATTATAATTAGTAGCCCTCCAATATCTGCTACTATCTGGAGTAAAAATTTCGTCAGCTACAGTAATTCGTCCAGAAGAATCAGTTCCAAACTCAAATTTAGTATCAGCTAGAATCAATTCATTTTTAGTAGCAATGTCACGACCACGACAAAAAAGTTCATTTGAAATAACAACAATTTCATCCCACTGAACCTTAGTTAAAAGACCATTACTAACGATCTCATTTGGTGTAATTGGAACGTCGTGTTTACCATGATCAGCCTTGGTAGTAGGAGTAATTATTGTCTTATCTAGACGATCATTCTTAGACATACCGTCAAAAAAAGTTTGACCATACATCATTCGTTGTCCTGATTTATACATCATCCAAATTGAAGTATCAGTAGATCCTGTCATATAATCACGTACTACTATCTCAATTGGTAACATGTTTAATTGTTTTCCAATTATCACATTTGGATCAGGATAATCCAAAACATAATTTGGACAAATATCCTTCACTGCATCAAACCAGAAGCGAGTAATTTGAGTCAATACTTGACCTTTAAACGGTACAGCAGCTAATACTTGATCGAAAGCACTCTGTCGATCAGTAGAAATCATAATTCTACGACCATCTAACAAATCGTAATTTTCTCTTACCTTACCTCTATAATAATTAGGCAATTCTGGAAAATAAGCTTCTATCAATACAGTAGAAATAGCATTTTTCAAAATATCTTGCGAAATCATAATTTTTCTTAATAGATGCAGTTATTAGAAATTAAGTATTTATTATACTAGTATGAAATTAATTAATAACTATGTTCTATAAAGTTACTAATTAACTTTTAATTTTGTGCTCTATACATAATCTCAAATACAAAGATACAATTTAAAATTACTCAGAATCTGGTTTTAAACGAAGTATTTTTATCAATTGAGACATCGTAAGTCCCTGCACAAAAATTGAAAAGGCAACAACAGCAAATGTCGCAGTGATAATATTTTGTTTTTCTGAAAAAGAATCTGGAATTATTAGAGCAAGAGCAAGAGGTAAGGCGCCACGAAGTCCGCCCCAAACAAGAATATGTTGATGACGAATATCAATTTTTAAAGAAGAGCCAGAAAACAGTGCACAAATAGAATAAACTGTGACGCTTCGACCTATAAATACTAAAATCACTGCAATAATTACAGTAATAGACAGAAGCTGTGCCATGCGATCGGCTTCATGCAAACCAATAAGAAGAAACACTGTAGAATTTACTAAAAAAACAATATATTCCCAAAATGGAGCAATATAATCACGTCCAGTTTTAGAAATAAATTCGGAATAATCAGCATTACCAACAATCAATCCTGCTGTCAAAGAAGCGATAATACCAGACATATGAAAATATTCAGCAGTCAAAAACGAACCATAAGCAGCAATTATTGTAAGAGTAATTTCAACAAATTGATCTTTGGCATATCTAGATAAAAGAAGCACGCCTATAGTTATCAGACCACCAGTAATAACACCACCAAAAATCATTTTTAAAAATGATAAAGTGATTTCATCAAAATTAAAACCAGTGCCATCTCGTGACATCGATATTAATACAGCAAAAACAACAGCAACTACACCATCATTTAGTAAGCTTTCCGATTCTACTAAAAGACGAAGACGAGATTCTACTTTCATTTCTTTGAAAGTAGCGATCACTGAAATAGGATCCGTTGCTACTATCAATGTACCGAACAATATAGCGTCGAACCAACTCCAATCAACAATTATGTGCATTCCTAAAACAACAACTATGCCAGCCAAAAATACCCCTAGAAATGCCAAAGTTAGTGTTACAGGAAGATTATTACGAAAAGCTGACCAATTGAGTTGCATTGCCGCTTCAAAAATCAATGGAGGAAGCAAAATATTAAAAAGTAAATCATGTGTCAGAACAAGATCCATTGGCAATTTTATCAGAGCTAGTATAATACCAGAAGCAACTAATCCAACGCTATATGGTAAACCTTGCCATCTCGATAATATCGATACAATACATGCAACAATTAAAATAAAGCCAATCTGAATGAATGACATGATAAATCCTAATCATTTTTTTTAGTAAAACCATTTAATTATAAAGTTGCGTCTATAGTAAAATGAATGAAGAAATTTACTCGTTCAACGAGTTAGATATGAGTCGATATCGATTATTTTGATTCCTAAGTAGAACTATCCGTCAAAATATCGTATAGCATGATCAGATGATACCGCTTTAAGTCCAACTAAAATTATAATTTATTACTTATAATCAGCACATCAATTGCATGGATTTCTTCACCTAAGATCACCTGCTATAATAGATGGTGCATTTTAACCATACATATAATCTTTCTTAATGGTTCTGTTATTAGAATCTTTATAAAAGAGAAATATCTTTTATAAAGATTCTAAATCAATTTGATAATTTTCAATAACAGGATTAGCTA
>JAITNJ010000046.1 GCA_031290545.1 Rhodospirillaceae bacterium
GCTAATAAGCTTACTACTACTAGTAGCAGTAGTAAGCTTACACCTATTGGTCCAGCAAGACCACCTATTGGTCCAGCAAGACCTCCAATGCTTGGTCCAAATAGATCATTTGTTGGGCCTAAATAAACAAATATACTATTATGTGTGATAACAAGAAGAGAACACATTTATATGTGTGTTCTCTTTTTTATCTTGGTGGCATATTTCTCATTGATGTGTTTTTTGTTACATGCATATTTGATAAGCATTATTCTTTGACATACCATATGGTTCATTCCAAGAATAGGGCCATGGATCAAATTTAACAGAAACTAATTTATTAGCATATTTTTTACAATATTCATGTGCAAATATTTCAGAAGTTTTACCTTTAGTAGGGAAAACTTCTGTTGGTTTAGAAGGTATAGCTTTTGTTATTTGTAAATCATAAGTTTTATAGGTAAAACTTATGGTGGTTGGCAACCAGTATTAAATTAATTGTTATTAATTTAATACTCTATACATTATCTAGTCTTTTAAAATTAATAATTTGTAATTCATTTTTATTCATAGTTATTCCAATTTCACCACGCTTAAAACATAAGGCATCTTCTCCAAAGATAGAGCGACGCCAATCATCATGCAGTGCAGGAACTTTGGCATTTTCACCATCTATTGCTATAGCTTCAAGATCTTTCGAAGACGCAATTAAAACTGGTGCAACATCGTATTGATCACATTTGAGTTTTAATAATATTTTTAATAAATCAATTATTAAATCGCTAGGTAAATCATTATGTTTTGTTGGTTGTGGCCAAGTTGATTCAGGAGTGTTTAGTGCACAAACAACAATTTTAAGTAATATTTGTTTTGTAGCAAAATCACATGATATCCTTTCAAACTCTTTAATTGAATTAGGAATACAATTAGCGATTCTTATTATCATTTCATCACGAAGTACATGTTGACGAGGTATATTTTTTTCTTGTGCTGTTCGTTCTCTCCAGGCAGTCACTTCTTTTAAAATTATTAAGTTTCTTGAATTTAGTGATCGTGACTTTAATTTAAGCCAAGCATCATCAGGTATGCACAGGTAAGTTTTAGGATCGGTCAATTTAGTCATTTCATCACATAACCAATTTGATCTACAATTTTGATCAAGACGCTTTTTTAACTCCTCGTAAACTGGACGAAGATGTATTACATCAGCTAATGCATAATTTAATTGTCGATCTGTAAGTGGACGAGCAAGCCAATTTGTGAGTCTTAATGATTTGTCAATTTTTACATTTATTAACTGCGATACTAACGTTTCGTAAGAAACTGTATGATTAAAACCACATACCATGGCAGCAACTTGAGTATCAAACAATGGCGTTGGAATATTACCACCAGTATGATGAAAAAAAATCTCTATATCTTGTCTAGCAGAATGAAAGACTTTGAGTATTCTGTCATTTGCCATAAGATCATATAATGGTGTTAAATTTATACCAGGCGCTAAAGGATCTATTGCCTGTACTTCATTTGGACCTGCCACTTGTACAAGACATAATTGTGGCCAATAGGTTCTTTCTCTTACGAATTCTGTATCGACAGTGATATAAGAAACGTCATATAGTCGATTACAGAATTCAATAAGAGATTTGTTATCGACAATAAGGTTATATTTATACATTAAATATCTCTCTTGACAAAAATAACTTTATCACATTTTTCAGGACAACAAACTTATGCATTGTTATAGAACTCACAATTGTGGACAATTACGTAGTCAAAATTCAGGATCAATGGTAAGACTTTCTGGGTGGATACATAGAAAACGCGATCATGGTAATCTAGTATTCATAGATTTGCGAGATCATTATGGTGTTACTCAATGTGTTATAGACATCTCAAATCCTATATTTGAAATATTAGAAACTATTTCTTCTGTAGAAAGTGTAATAACACTGACAGGTAAGGTTGTTAATCGTAGTGCAGATACAATTAATACCAAGCTACCAACAGGTGAGATAGAATTGCAGATTCTAGAAGCTTTGCAACAGTCAAGCGCAGATATATTGCCAATTCAAGTAGCTGGAGAACAAGAATTTCCTGAAAATATACGTCTACGATATCGCTATCTCGATCTGCGTCGTGAAAAAATACATGAGACCATGCTTTTACGTAGCAAGATTATAACATCACTTCGCAATCGTATGATTGCACAAGATTTTGTTGAATTTCAAACGCCTATCTTAACCACATCTAGTCCAGAAGGAGCGCGCGATTATTTAATACCAAGTCGTGTTCATCCTGGTAAATTTTATGCGCTACCACAAGCTCCACAACAATTCAAACAATTGTTAATGATTTCAGGGTTTGATAAATATTTTCAGATAGCACCATGTTTTCGCGACGAAGATGGAAGATCCGATCGTTCTCCTGGTGAATTCTATCAGCTAGATTTCGAAATGAGCTTTGTTACTCAGGAAGATGTATTTGATGCTATCGAGCCAGTTCTGTATGGAGTATTCGAAGAATTTGGAAATAATCGTAAAGTAACTCCAATGCCATTTGAACGAATTACATATGATGACGCTATGTTAAAATTCGGATCAGATAAACCTGATTTACGAAATCCATTGTTAATCTCTGATGTAACAAAAGCATTTACAGATTCTAGTTTTAGTATTTTTTCAAAAGCCATCAATATAAATAAAGCTGTAGTTAGAGCAATTCCAGCCCCTGGAGCTGGATCGCTACCACGTAGTTTTTTTGACAAATTAAATGAATGGGCACGCGAACAAGGTGCTGGTGGATTAGGTTATATTATATTTACTAAGGATGGATCAAAAGGTCCAATTGCAAAAAATCTTGAAGAAAAACGAATTGCTTTAATTCGTGAAACTACCGGAGTCAAAGATAATGATGTAGTGTTTTTTTGTTGCGATAAAAAACAAATAGCAGAAAAATTTGCTGGTTTTGTTCGTACTCGTATATGTGATGAACTTGATCTCCTTGAAAAGAATATATTTAAATTTTGTTGGATTGTAGATTTTCCAATGTATAAACGCGACGAAGAAACTAACAAAATCATCTTTTCACATAATCCATTTTCAATGCCACAGGGTGGTATGAATGCATTATTAGAAAAAGATCCTCTAGAAATTAAAGCATTTCAATATGATATTATCTGTAATGGTGTAGAATTATCCTCAGGTGCCATTCGAAATCACATACCTGACATTATGATAAAGGCTTTTGAAATTGCAGGTTATTCATCAGAAGATGTAGAAAAACGTTTTGGTGGAATGCTAAATGCTCTGCGATATGGCGCACCACCACATGGTGGTTCAGCTCCAGGTATCGATAGAATCGTCATGTTATTGTTGGACGAACCAAATATTCGTGAAGTTATTTTATTTCCAATGAATGGACAAGCTCAAGATTTATTAATGCAATCGCCTTGCGATATTACACCAGAACGATTACGTGAATTACACATTAGACTTAATTTACCAAAACTTTATAAATAGATCAAAATCTTATGACACGAATCTTAATCGAATATATATTCCCGCTTCTATTGCCAATAATTTTGTGGCTATTATGGATACAATATAAAATCATTAGATCTGGACAAAAAATTTCAAGATGGCAACCAGTGCCAATCAGTTGGTTATTAGCAACTGGGGTCTTTTTAGCTCTACTTTTTGCCATTGGCAGCACATTACATAATGGTTATTCTACCGGTAGATATTATCAAGCTTACGTTGATGATAATGGAAGACTAACTCCTAGTGGATTTAAATAAAATTAATTACATAAACTATATATTATGCTTTTTTGAGAAAGTAGGGTTTTCTATATTATTTATATTTCAAATATTTTTAAAAAATAATGACTTCTAATAATTATTTATATTTACAAAATTTGATGAAACCACCAGCTACTAAAACAATCATTAATGCATTGATTGCAAATAAATCTGATGTTCGTTTTGTTGGAGGATGTGTTCGTGATGCTATTTTAAACCGCAGTATTAATGACATTGATATTGCAACTACAGATCACCCAAAACAAGTATTAAAATTATTAAATTTGGCAAATATCAATGTTATATCAACAGATATAACTCATGGAACAACAAGAGCAATCATTGATAAGATGAATTTCGAAATCACTACATTGCGTAGTGATGTGGAGACCTTTGGAAGAAATGCTAATGTAAAATTTATAAACGACTGGAATGTCGACGCAACTAGAAGAGATTTTACAATAAATGCAATATTTTGTTGTCCAGATGGAATAATTTTTGATCCATTAGGTGGGTTAGAAGATCTACATAGCGGGTGCGTTCGTTTTATTGGTATTGCACAAAAACGAATTGAAGAAGATATATTACGCATTCTTCGTTATTTTCGCTTCTATGCTTATTATGCTTCATCTATCGATACTGAAGCACTTGATGCATGTCGTACTCAAGCTTACAAATTATCCAATTTATCTGGCGAACGCTTGTGCAATGAGATGATGAAAATCTTCTTGTCTCCCAATCCAGTCAATGTTCTATTGTTAATGCGAGATTACGACGTTCTTAAATATATTTTGCCACAAGCTCGTGATTTTAAACGACTAAGTATGTTAGTTTCCTTAGAAAATAATCATTTTAGTAAAAATCCACTACGACGCCTAGCTTCTATCTTGAGTAACGATCTAGATGAAATAATTACAGTTGCTAAAAGATTTAATTTATCTAGAAATATGACGAATCATTTGATCGCAATGACAACTGAATTACCAAACATATCTACTGACAATAGAACAATCAGACGCATTTTTCATAAAGTTGGAACGCAATGTTTTATCGATATAATCTTATTGTCCATATCAAGTAGAAATGAAGATCATATATCATCTCGTTGGCTAGAACTGTTAAATATAACTAATAATAGGCTGGCAGAGCAACTGCCAATTCATGGTCAAGATTTGATAGATCTAGGTGTTCCGAGTGGTCCAAAAATCGGAACTCTGCTTACTAAATTAGAATATTGGTGGGAAGATAACGACTGCGCTTTTGATCGAAATGAATTATTAATTAAGTTAAAAGAATTGTTGATTTTAGATACAGTTTCTAAGTCCTAGTATTTCTTCTAATATATCCCATGCTCTATTTAAGTCATATTGATCAATACAATATGGTGGTATAAAATATATTACAGATCCTAGTGGTCTAATTAAAAATCCATTATCAAGAAACATTTTTCTAAAACGTTCTGCTGTTATATTATCTCTAAGATCAAATGCAACAACAGTTCCGGTCAATCTAAGATTTAAAATCTTCCTACTATCAAGAAGAGCTTTAATTCTGTTTCTGCAAATAGTTTCGATATTAGAAATTCTAAATTGACAATCTTTGCTTAACAATAAATCTAAAGATGCTAATCCAGCCACGCATCCTAATGGATTAGCCGTATATGAATGACCATGCAAAAATGCATGATGCAAATTATCTCCTAAAAAAGCTTGATAAATTGACTCTTTTATTACAGTTGCACCCATAGGTAAAAAACCACCAGTTAATCCCTTTGATAAACAAATTATGTCAGGTACAACAGCAGACTTTAAGCAAGCAAATAGAGCACCAGTGCGACCAAAACCTGTCATAACCTCGTCAAATACTAATAGAGCACCAGCATCGTGCACCAATTTAGCTACATTTTTTAGAAATTCAGGTCTACACATCCGCATACCGCCAGCACCCTGAATCAATGGTTCTATGATAACAGCTGCAACTTTATTGACATCAAGTGCTTTACTAAGAGCTACCAGGGAAGCCTCTTCTTTTTCGGCAATTGCATCATCATTTATCCAAGTAGCTGGATAAGGCACCATTTCAACACTAAACAATAAATTTTCCCAAGCTCTAAAATAACCAGAACTTTTACCCAATGACATAGCACCAACAGTATCTCCATGATAACCTCCGTCAAAAGCTATCAAGTGATTCCTGCTATAATCACCACTATTAGAAAAATATTGCAACGCTATCTTTAGAGCTACTTCTACTGCAGTTGAACCATTATCAGAATAAAACACCCTACTCAGATCTTTTGGCAATAGATGCGCCAATTTAGTTGCCAACATAACTGCTGGTTGATGTGTAAAGTCAGCAAAAATTACTTGTTCAAGGATAGATGCTTGTTTAGCTATAGCATTTGCAATTACCTTATTACAGTGACCATGTAGATTAACCCACCAAGAAGAAATCATATCAACTAATTCACGACCATCTTGGGTAAATATTTTAGCAAACTCACCACCAATAGCTACTATTGGTGGTGGAGATGTTTGTTCTTGAGTAAATGGATGCCATACATATTTTCTATCAAGACTAAGAATAGTATCATTCATTAAAATGGCCTTAATATCAAAGGTGGATATTGTATTAAATCATTAACCACAACATTTAGCTGTGGCAATTGTGCAATTACTGAGATACCTGAAAAATGCTCAATAGCCTGTCGATTTTCATCGTTTACTTGTCCACTCATTATTATACCAACAATCTTTATTTTGCGAAATTGCAAGGCTTTAATTGTTAACAAAGTATGATTAATAGTCCCTAGCCCACTTTTAGCAACTACAATTGTTGGTAATTTCAAATGGTTTATTAGATCAATAGTCAGATTGCTCTCATTTATTGGTACTAAAACACCGCCGATACCTTCTACAACTAATGGTCGTATAGTTTGAGGAAGATTAAAATCTTCTAATTTAATATTAATATTATCTAATTTAGCAGCCAGATGTGGTGATAATGAAGCATTAAGCAAAAAAGAACTAGAATGAATAACTGCATTAGGCGTTACACATCTTATCAAATCTGCATCAAGACCATTTTTAACACCAGACTGTATTGGTTTCCAATAATCACCATTCCAAGACTTAACCAACCAAGCAGACACTACAGTCTTGCCAACATCTGTATCTGTTCCTGTTACAAAAACACCTATCGTCATATCTTAACTTCACAATAAAGAATGTGATAAGTAACAATAAATTCACCCTGCAATGAATTTAGAAGGCGACGAATGGAACTTGGTGATAATAACTTATGATTTATAACAGGCTCTTTTGCGCCTAATAATTTTAGTGTTCTTGCAAAATCATAACCGCTATTATAGCGTTGATAAATTAATTCTTCATCAATATGATAGAATAATCCTTCTTTATTTGGAAAATTATCAATACTTGGGTATTGTGGAGTGCCGCATATCAAGCCTAGGACATGATGTGCTAAACGCCACTCTTTAAATGTTTTTTGTCCAAGCGTAGTAAATATAAGACTGCCGTTTGGTGCTAAAAATTTACAAAGACGCTCAATTCCTTTTTGTAAATCACAAAACCATTGAAATGTAAGATTAGATGCAATTAGATCAAAACTACCATTTATACCTTCTGGATATTCGCCATCAAGCAATCGATATTGTGGCACATCTCCAACATTAATACGACATTTATCAAGCATAGAAGAAGAAATATCTGTCAACATTATTTTACTATCTGAAAAATCTTTGATTAAATGAGTACTCAAAAATCCAGTACCGCAACCGATTTCAAGAATACGACTATTCATTTGTAATGATAATTTTTTGATTCTTTTGGCTAATTTAGACGCAACTATACGTTGAACAGTGGCAACAGAATCATAATTATCAGCTCTTGATGAAAAAGCTTTAATAATACGCTGTTTTTTTAAACTTTCATTCATTGATATTTTTTACAAAGCTGTTTTAAAAACATCGCACACCAATTTGGATCTTGCAAAGGAAGCAAATGTCCAGATTGATGCCAATGAATATTGGTTTTTATAAAACTTGCCATTGTCATCTCTTTAGAGACAATTGGATCAGTATTTCCAGCTAATACTAATAATTCATTAGAAGTAATCTTGCTACGCATATCCCAACATAACAAGTTATTTAATCCATCCATCAAGGCTTTTGAATTTTGCAAATGCCATTTTGATTCTATGGCCCCACACCGAATCATAAAATCTTGATAAACAGTTTTTGGATCAATAGAAAAACGTGAAATCATTCGATTTAGAATGTATGGCTCAATACCATAAGGAAAATCACTATCTCTAACAAATTTAGAAAATCCATTAATAGATACCAAAACTTGCCAATCAACCGGTTTGTTTTTTAATAACCAAAAAAATCCATAAGAATGACCAATTGCAATAATAGGTTGTCCTTTTTGAAGTGGTGGATAATTCAATTGTTTAAAAAGATCCAATGTCACACATTCGATACCATCAAGAGCTTTTTGCAATGGTCTCCAAAAAGTAATATCAAATCCCCAACCATGAACCAATAATAAAACTGGAGTCATTATTGCTCTGCAATAATTGTTGCAATCAATCGATCTATCTGTTCATCAGTATGATTAGCTGAAAAAGTGAATCTTATTCGACTACTATTAGAAGGAACAGTTGGCGGATGAATAGCAATTCCTAATAAACCATTTTCTTCAAGAGAATTAGCAAGCTTAGTTGTTTTTGATCCAAGTATTATTGGGACTATTTGAGTTGATGAAGTTCCTATATCAAACCCAGCATTAATCATAGAAACTCGAAATTTCTTAGCAGACATCATAAGACGTGCTCTTTTACTATCCATGCTAGGTATTAGATCAATAGCAGCATCAATTGCCCCAAGAACAGACGGAGGTAATGCAGTTGAATAAATCAATCCCCAACAGCGATTTATCAAATAATTGCGTAATACTTTTGTACATACAACATAAGAGCCAAAACTTCCCAATGCTTTTGAGAATGTTCCCATAACAAGACAATTATGTCCTGCAAATCCATTAGCTAAACCAAAACCATTTTCACCAAAAACACCAGTGGCATGTGCCTCATCAAGATATAAAAACGCACCAAACCTTTTTGCAAGAATTTGCAACCCGGTCAAATCAACTCGATCTCCATCCATGCTAAAAATAGTTTCTGTTATAATAAAGCGTGGACATTTCTCTTTCTGATCTTTAATTAATAAAGATTCAAGATGATCTAGATCATTATGTCTAAAACGAATCTGACTAACACCGGCACACAAACATCCTTGATGCAGACTAGCATGATTTAACTTATCGCAATAGACTAACGGTTTTGCACCTAGAACGTTTATGTCTAACAGGACTTTTAATATAGAAGAATTAGCAGCAAATCCAGAAGCAAATACTAACGCTGCTTCTGCTTTTTTAGCATGCGCTAGCTTTTCCTCAATTATAATAAATGGCAAGATATTACCACAGATCAATCGTGATGCACCACTTCCGCTACCCCACTTCCTTGTAAAATCCAAAGAACGTGATATTAACTCTGGATGCTGAGCTAATCCTAAATAATCATTTGAAGAAAAATCTAATACTTGCCGACCATCTAAATATAAATTTCTATTGACTCTTTCTTCTACTGAACGTAATCGTCGTCGTTGTCCATTAATATCTAACTTATTTAAACACAACCGCCATTTGTTTTCAAAATCATACATATATTATTAATGACACTAAAAAATATAACAATATTTATATAATAGAGATTGATATCATTGGATTATATTGCCATTAGTATAGTATACATTTAAAACATGTTAATCAGTTTTAATACAGCTCATCAGTAAACTTAACTGCTGTAATGTTTATTTATAAACATTACAGCAACTCGTTATAGACTCAAATCAATATTAGCAAACACTTAATTATCATTCTTACAAATGATTTTCTCCTTTATAAGAAGCGCAGCTGTTGCAATTTTTACTAAAAGTGTTGATATCCTCTTTCTTTTAAAGAAATAACATGACCATCTTTTTCAATTACACTAACACCATCTTGATCTTTGATTTTACCAATTATTGTCAATCGTAATCCAAGCTCTTGTCCTATAATATTAATTGATCTAACTTGATCAAAAGATGCACTAAACAACAGTTCGTAGTCATCACCACCTGTTAAAACTCGTTCAATATTACCAAATTTCAGTGCTTTTTTAACAGCATCAGACAGAGGAATTTTTGTTATTTTTATTTCAGCACCTACTGACGATGTTTTACAAATATGTTCTAAATCACCAACAAGACCATCAGAAATGTCAATAGCAGCATGAGCAATACCAACAAGAGATTGTCCTAACGACGTTCGTGGTAATGGCAATTGATACCGTGACAGAAGTTGATTTTTACTTTCAAGATCTAAAGATTGAATTTCATTTTGCTCAATCATTAAGCCAAAAGCAGCATCACCTATCGTTCCAGAAACCCAAATATCATCTCCCAAACGAGCATTTGAACGCAATAGTGCAGATTGCGTTTTCAAAGATCCAATTGCTGTCATTGTAAAAGTTAGAGGTCCATTAGTAGCTACAGTATCACCACCTATTAAAACCAAAGAAAACTCTTCACAATCTCTTTTTATTCCACTTGCAAAAAGCTCTACCCACTCTTTTGTAATATCTTTTGAAAAGCAAGTAGCTAATAAAATAGCAAATGGCTTTGCCCCCATAGCAGCAAGATCTGATAAATTAACCCTTACCAGCTTTCTGGCAATTAAATCAGGTGAATCTTTTTTTAAAAAATGAATACCTTCAACAATTGAATCTGTAGTTATTACCCATTGATGTCCATTTGGAGCATCTATTAATGCCGCATCATCTGTTAATTCCAAAGCGCCAGAATAATGTTTTGTAAGTGGAGCAAAAATGTCAGAAATTATCGAGAATTCGTCAGTTTTTAACATCTGATATCTCAGATCTCAAAACCAAGCATATTCGATCAAGCACTGCATTAACTAATCCAGGTTCAGGACCGCCATAAAAAGCATATGTAAGATCTACATATTCTGAAATAATTACGTTTTTCGGCATATCAGGAAAATCTGACAATTCACAAGTACCAGCACGCAAGATTACATGTAATAAAAATTCCAGACGTTTCACTGTCCATCCACCGATAAGAGCATCATCAATCAATGAATCATAAACATCACATTTTGCTAAAGTGCCTAGAAAAATTGCCTTAAAAAGAGTTGGATCTGGTTTTATCAATCCATGTTTTATATTATCTTTTCCATCCAAAGACATCAGCAATGTATTTGTACACATATGATATTGAAGAAAATCAACAATAACACGATCTGAATCGCAATCTGAGAACTCAATATAATAAAGCGCTTGCACAGCGGCAAGACGTGCTACAGATCGACCCTTGATAGATTTTTTTGTCATTCAAAATTATCATTTTAAATATGAAGATCGATTAAATTATGTTTAATTTCTATCATCTTAAGGCAAGCACGAGCAGCCTGCCCTCCAAAATTTCGTTTCAAAGGAGAGCAACGTTCCATAGCCTGAGCACGATTATGTACAGTAAGAATACCATTACCAACTGCTAAAGTAAAATCTAGAGCTAATTTTTGTACACCATTAATTGCTTCACGACTAACATGCTCATAGTGATCGGTTTCTCCTTTGATTGCACATCCAAGCACAATATATCCAGCATATCGTTCATTAGAGTATTTCATTATATAACTTATTGCTGCTGGTATTTCTAAAATTCCAGGAACAACTAGACGCTTGTAATTGACACCTTCTAATTCTTCTATTGCACCTTTGAGCAAATCATCAGTAATTTCATCATAAAATCTTGATTCTATGATCATAATTTTATTCATTATCATTTCCAGTCATTTTCAAGAAGACGCGCAACATACCTTGCCAGCATATCAATCTCCATATTGACCAAAGATCCTATAACATAACTACCAAATGTTGTTACTTTTTTAGTATGCGGAATAATATTTATTCCAAAATAAGTATCATTAACTTCGTTAATTGTTAACGAAACACCATCTATTGCAACAGATCCCTTAGAGGCAACAAAATATTTTAGATGCTGTGGTGCATCAAAAGTAAACCGCAATGAGTCATTTTCTGGACAAATAGATACTACCTTTGCTACACCGTCGACATGACCATAAACTATATGGCCACCCAATTCATCTCCTATTTTAAGTGCTCGTTCTAGATTAACACGACTTCCAATTTTCCAATAACTCAAGTTTGTTTTATTAAGAGTTTCTTCTGATGCTTGTACTAAAAACCAATCAGAACCACTATCGATAACAGTCAGACAAACGCCATTATTAGCAATTGAAGTGCCAACAGGCATTTGTTTAATATCAAAAGAAGTACGAATTTTAAATAATACATCTCCCTTTCCAGAAATTTCTAAAACTTCACCTAAATCTGTAACAATACCTGTAAACATATTGATTTTATCTCTTTAAAAAACATTATTTTGTTAAATATGTAAATAAATCGTTTCCTGACTTCGAAACAGAAATACGTCTAAACTTATGTGCATATTCAAGATCATCAATACCAAGTGATTTTATGGCAGCAACACCATCATTACCTAAAAATATTGGAGCCTGAAACCAAGCTATTCTATCAATAAGATCAAGACGCATCAAAGATGTTGCTAAAGACGAACCACCTTCTACTAAAATCCTAGTCAATCCACGATTAGCTAATTCATGAAAAGTAGCAATTAAATCTATTTTTCCATCTTCTGATAGTGGCATTCCAATAATCGTCACGCCATTGGTAATATATGGACTTAAATATTCTTCATCGTTATCATTGCGTGTAATCAACCAAGTTGGGTGAAGCTTTGCGGTCATAACTAATTTTGATGTTATAGGTAAATGTAAGTTAGAGTCTAAAATTAAACGAACTGGCGAACAATCTTCTAAGCCAGGTAATCGACAAGTCAATTCAGGATCATCAATAAGTGCTGTTTTAACACCTATTAATATTGCATCATTTTGTGCTCGCAATCTATGTCCGGTCAAACGCGATTGCGATTCTGTAATCCATTTACTTTCTCCGCTAGATGTAGCAATTTTACCATCTTGTGAACTGGCAATTTTTAAAGTTATTAGAGGACGATTGTCGATAATTTTTTTAAAAAAACCAGCATTAATTTCTTTAGCTATTTTTTCTTCACATCCAACTTCAACATCAATATTTGCTTTTTGTAAACGCTCTATTCCACGACCAAACACAAGTGGATTAGGATCTTTAACGGCAATTACTACACGTTTTATCCCTGCATCAATAAATGCATCTGCACATGAATCAGGCTTTTGATAAAGAAAACATGGCTCTAGTGAAATAAAGGCGGTAGCGCCAATTGCCATCTCAGATGCTCTACTGAGCGCAATTATCTCTGCATGCGGACGCCCACCTTTGCCAGTCCAGCCACGTCCTACAATACGATAATCCTTAACGATAACACAACCTACAGCAGGATTTGGCCATACCAACCCTAAACCACGTTGTGCTATATTTAAGGCAATACGCATATAAGTATGATCGGAATTCATATCTTATCTAAAATAGTTGCATAGAAGTGTATTTAACTTTTTACCAGATACATTTGAAATTGTTTGGTAAGTTCACTTACTTTATGGCGAACTTTATTCTCTGTTATAGAATTATCATCAGGAGAAATAGTTAAACCATCAAGAACATCACCTATTAAATTACCTATTAATTTAAATTCAAAAGATCCCATACCTCTGGTAGTAGCTGCAGACGATCCCAATCGTATTCCAGATGTAATAGTTGCTTTTTCAGAATCAAATGGAATTCTATTCTTGTTACACGTGATCCCTGCTCGTTCCAAACTTACTTCTGCTAACTTTCCTGTTAATTTTTTAGGACGCAGATCAACTAAAACCATATGAGTATCGGTTCCTCCAGAAACAATATCAAGACCACGATTGATCAAAGTATTTGCTAAAATCATTGCATTATCTTTTACCATCTTGGCATAAATTTTAAAATCTGGTCTTTGTGCTTCGCCAAAGGCAACTGCTTTACCTGCAATTACATGCATCAATGGCCCACCCTGCAAACCTGGAAAAATTGCTGAATCAATTTTTTTACCAATATCAGCATTATTTGATAAAACCATACCACCTCTTGGCCCTCGCAATGTTTTGTGTGTAGTAGTAGTTACTACATGGGCATGAGGAAACGGGCTTGGATGAACACCACCAGCAACTAAACCAGCAAAATGCGCCATATCCACCATAAAATATGCATCTACAGAATCTGCAATGGCACGAAACCTAGCAAAATCAATAAAGCGTGGGTAGGCAGATCCTCCAGTAATAATTAACTTTGGTCTATGCTCTTTAGCTAAATGTTCGACCTCGTCAAAATCAATCAGAGCATCTTTAGAACTTACACCATATTGTATAGCTCTGAACCATTTTCCAGACATATTAGGAGTTGCACCATGTGTCAAATGACCACCACCAACCATAGAGAGTCCAAGAAAATTATCTCCAGGTTTCATAAGCGCTAAAAACACTGATTGATTAGCTTGAGATCCAGAATTAGGCTGTACATTAACAAAATTACAATTAAATAGTTTTTTGGCACGATCAATTGCTAATCGTTCAACAATATCAACAAATTTGCAACCACCATAATAACGATTGCCAGGATATCCTTCTGCATATTTATTTGTTAATATTGATCCTTGAGCGTCTAGAACTGCACGAGATACAAAATTTTCAGAAGCAATTAGCTCAATTTGATCCTGTTGGCGCATCAATTCTTCATCAATAGCATTAAAGATTTGCGGATCACTTTTGATCAAAGTGTTATTAAAATAATCCATATAAATTTATATCCATCAAAATTAAATTTTGCTTGTTTTATAAATTCTTTGTTTATGGCGACCACCTTCAAATTCGGTAGAAAGAAACAAGTCTAGGCAATCCTTAGCAACTTCAGTTCCTATAGTTCTTCCGCCAAATACAATTATATTAGCATCATTGTGTTGACGTGATAAACGAGCACCTAGAGCATCATGTATCAGCGCTGCACGTAACTCTGTATGACGATTAGCAGCTATACTGATACCAATTCCTGTTCCACAAATCAAAACACCACGATCAACCTCTTTATTACGAATGACTTTCGCCATATCATCAGCAAAATCAGAATAATCAACAGGTTGTAAACCATCAGTTCCTAAATCGAGCACAGAAAAACCCTGCAATTCAAGAGTTTCCCCTAAAAGCACCTTTAATTCGTAACCAGCATGGTCAGAGGCAATAGCGATGATCTTTTTAAACATCTCAACCTTAATTATAATAATATTTCAACTTCTTATTAATAAGAAGTTTTATTTACAGCCTAACTTAACATAAAAAATTGCTAATAATCTTATTTCATATAAATTTTTTACCACAATTTGGTGGTGCAATATAACCAATTCCAGCACGCTTACCAATCCAAGATGACAGATCCTTCTTTATTCGTTTTCCAATTTTTAATCCATCACTTAGAAAAAACAACTTAATATCTGAAACTCCGCAATCGTGATATTTTTGCAAAATTACACCACGACCACGTGTCATTTGTGGAATTTCTTCTATCTTGAAGATCAGTAATTTAGAATTTTCACCAATAATGGCAATAGAATCTCCATTGACTGGCAAACAAAAACTGGCACGATCATCTTT
>JAITNJ010000006.1 GCA_031290545.1 Rhodospirillaceae bacterium
TTAGAAATAATTTTTTAAAAAATCAAACAGCTTTAAAAATCAGAGAAGCGTTTGTTCCGCCAAAACCAAATGAATTAGAAAGTGCAATTCTTACTTTACGTTCTTTTGCTACATGTGGAACTAAATCGATATCACAATTCTTTGAAGGATTATCAAGATTGAGTGTTGGTGGTACTAATCCGTGATTAATGGTTAAAATTGAATAGATCGCCTCAACGCTACCTGCTGCACCCAATAAATGACCAATTGCTGATTTAGTAGACGACATTAACAATTTATAAGCATGATCGCCAAATAAACGTTTAACAGCTAACAATTCAACCTCATCACCAAGTTGTGTAGAAGTTCCATGAGCATTGATATAATCAATATCTTCAATAGAAATTTTTGCCCGATTAACAGCAGCAAGCATTGAGCGAAATGCACCATTGCCATCTACGGCGGGAGCTGTAACATGATAAGCATCACCAGACATTCCACAACCAATAATTTCACTATATATTTTAGCACTACGAGCCTTAGCGTGTTCATATTCTTCAAGAACTACGATACCGGAACCTTCGCCCATAACAAAACCGTCACGATCTTTATCCCAAGGTCTAGATCCTTTACTTGGAGTATTATTAAATCCTGTTGATAGTGCGTGTGTGGCACAAAAACCAGAAATTCCAAGACGACAAACTGCCGCTTCTGCTCCTCCAGCTATCATTACATCAGCATCGCCAAACATGATTAATCGTGATGCGTCACCTATCGCGTACGCACCTGTTGAACACGCAGTTGCAACTGCGTGGTTAGGACCCTTAAATCCGTACTTGATCGAAACATAACCAGAAGCAAGATTAATTAGACTACCTGGAATAAAAAATGGAGAAACCCTACGAGAGCCACCTTCTTTCAACATAACAGCATTCGTAGAAATCGATGATAATCCACCAATTCCAGAACCGATAATTACACCAGTTCTTTCAAAATCATTTTCTGTTTCAGGCTTCCATCCAGAATCTTCTACAGCTTCGTTAACTGCACATAATGCAAATATAATAAAATTGTCCATGCGCCTACGTTCTTTAAATGAACATACATTATCAACATTGAATAAATGTGGCTCTTCAACGCCTGTAGGTATAATACCAGCAATTTTTGCAGGTAAATCAGAAGTGTCAAAATGCTCTATTTTACGAATACCGGATTCACTTCTTATTAAGCGATCCCAGTTAGCGTTAACGCCCACGCCAAGTGGCGTAACCATTCCAAGCCCAGTAATAACAACTCTTCTTATTCGTTCCATTTGATTCAGTTTATCAAAAAATTACTTGCGTCAACTCTTAAGATAATAAAGTTAACTATTCGATTGAATAAAATCTATAGCATCTTTCACCGTCAAAATCTTTTCAGCAGCATCATCCGAAATTTCACACCCAAACTCTTCTTCAAAAGCCATGACTAATTCAACAGTATCTAGACTATCAGCACCGAGATCATCGACAAAATTAGCAGCATCAGTAACTTTAGACTCTTCAACGCCTAAGCGTTCAATAACGATCTTCTTAACTCGATCAACGATATCAGACACCATAAATCCCTCCACAAAAAACTTAAAAATATTAAACTATTTAAATAGACCAGAATTGAAACTCAAATAAACAACGCAAATTTGAATTTTTAGCCATCACACGTAGCATATTACTATTAAAATATCCTGCAAAAAAATGCTGAAAATTTTTATATCATTACCATACCACCATTAACATGTATAGTCTGGCCAGTTATATATGATGCTTCGTTACTAGCTAAATAAACTGCAGCAGTAGCAATATCAACAGGATCACCAATACGTCCAATAGGAATTCTAGAAATCAACTTATTTTTTTGATCTTCACTCAAAGCATCGGTCATTGCAGAATTAATAAACCCTGGGGCGATACAATTAACAGTAATACCACGCGACGCAACTTCTTGAGCCAAAGCTTTCGACATGCCAATTAATCCAGCTTTAGAAGCAACATAGTTAACTTGACCAGGATTTCCTATTACACCTACAATCGAAGAAATATTAATGATCCGACCAAAACGTAGCTTTATCATATCTCTAAGCACTGCTCGAGACAAATAAAAAGCAGCGCTTAAATTTATATCAAGCACATTCTGCCAATCACAATCCTTCATTCTTAAAGATATGCCATCGCGAGTCAACCCTGCATTATTAATCAAAACATCAATTGAACCTAAGGCTAATCTAGCTTCTTTAACTAGTTTTTCAACAGATGAAACATCAAACAGATTACAAGTTAACACTAGTGTATTTCCCCCAAGCTCACTAGCTAGAATATCTAGAATAGAAAGTCGTGTTCCAGATAAAATAACTGTCGCTCCTTGTGCAGATAATGCTCTTGCAATAGCTCCACCAATATTACCAGAAGCTCCAGTTACTAGAGCAATCCTGCCAGTTAAATCAAACATTCTATTCATTTACCTTATGAAAGAAAAATATCAATGTCGTTTTGTGTCTGCAATGATGTGGTAATAATTTCTTTGTCAATACGTTTGGTGAGATTAGTTAATACGTTTCCAACACCAATTTCTACTATACTATTAACCCCAGACATTTTCATTGCCAATATACTTTCACGCCAACGAACCATCTCTGTCATTTGAGTGATCAATAATTGACGAATTTCTTCAGGATCGTTAGTAAAGCTAGCCGTTACATTTGAAACCATTGGGACTACTGGCGGTAACATAGTTACAAAATCCAAAGCATTAGCCACTACTTTTGCGGCCGGATACATTAATGAACAATGAAATGGAGCTGACACTTTAAGCGGCATCGAGCGTTTAGCTCCTTTCATTCTAGCCATAATAATAGCATGCTCTATTGCTATTTTAGTTCCACTAATTACAACTTGACCAGGAGCATTGTCATTAGCTATTTCACAAACATCATTTTCTTCTATACAAGAGATGATTTCGCGAACCTGATCAACTTCAATTCCCAACAAAACCGCCATTGCTCCACTATTAATTGGTACAGCTTTTTGCATTGCCTGTCCGCGTGTCTTAAGTAATCGTGCGGCATCTGACAATGTAAACGTTCCAGCAGCAACTAGTGCCGAATATTCTCCCAAGCTATGACCAGCAATTAAATCTGCCTTTTCTTCAACAATCCAATTGCCTTGATTGGCAAGAATACGAATGATTGCAATGCTAACGGCCATCAAAGCTGGTTGTGCATTTTCAGTTAAATTTAATTCACTTTCTGAACCTTCCCACATCAATTTCGACAATTTTTGTTTCAATGCTTCGTCAACTTCATTAAAAACATCACGAGCAACTGGAAAGGCTTTGGCTAACTCATGTCCCATTCCAATTATTTGTACTCCTTGTCCTGGAAAAACGATTGCACGCGACATAGAATCTCTTAAATAATCTTTAATTAAGAAAACAAATTCTTCAAAAAGAAGAAAAGTTTTTACTTTGTAAAATAGTTACTGTGATTTTTAAAACAACATCTTGGTTTTTTAATGATCTCTTTAACAAAAAATATAACGCGGTATTATTAACATCATCAATATATAAAAATTACATTATAAATTACAAATGTAACGTTCAGCACGCACTAAAATATAGCAGGATTTCATTCTAATTAAAAATTGAATAATTATAGATTGTTATCTATGTTTATTTATTTTAACAAAAAATTGCTTATATTTTGAACTAGTTATGAATCTAATTTAATAAATTAAGCTATCTGTTTAAACAAGATATGTAATATTTCAAATATCTACACCAACAAACGTATATATCATGTACAAATTTATTTAGTTGATAATTTAAATTCTCAAAATCATCACACTAAGCTTTGCTTGCACGATTAAATGATTTGTGTATACTGAAGCTAAATGCTATTTCTTTGCTTTTACAATCTTAATTAAGATGTATTTGCATACTGTTGTAAAAATTCGATAGGATAAAGACAAAGCTATAGGAGTGTTTTAATGTCATTTTACGAGTGCGTAATTATTGCACGACAAGATCTTTCTAGTCAACAAGTAGAAGTTATGATTGAAAAACTGATCAACATTTTTACTACCAACGAATGTCAAGTTTCTAATCATGAATATTGGGGTTTGCGTAATATCTCCTATCGAATGAAAAAGAATAAAAAGGGTCATTACATTTTGTTTAAAATTGACGCTATACCATCAGTAATGAAAGAATTTGAACGTCAAATGTCAATCAACGAGGATATTATACGTTATATGTCAATACACGTCAACAAACTAGAAGAATCTCCATCAATAGTAATGCAAAATAAAAATCAACATGATGATAATTCATCACCAAAAAATAACACTTATAGCAACGAAAATTCTACACTTGCAGCTAAGGAGATGTGAAGGAATGAAGATTAGAACAAATAAATTAGATGTAATAACCACACCACATCGTCAATTTTTCCAACGTCGCAGGACGTGCCCGTTTTTTGGTGAAAATGCATCAAAAATTGATTATAAAGATGTTAATCTTCTACAACGTTTTATTTCCGAACGCGGCAAAATCATACCTAGTCGTATAACTTTTGTATCAGCGAAAAGGCAACGTGAATTGGCAAAAGCTATCAAATATGCACGCTTTCTTGGTTTATTACCATATGTAGTTAAATAGGGTTGTTTTCTTTATTCAGCATGTATAAAAACTTCATCCTATCACACAAAAATTTCATAATATCGATCGTAGCTGGATTAGCCAGCACGCTTGTTTTTCTTTCGGTTATGACAGGAGGAAAATTGAGTGTGATTTTAGTTCAGTTAATACCTTTGCCGTTAATCATGATTGGCCTAAGCTTGAGATTTACATGTCTCTTGATTGGATGCTGTTTAGCATTAACGATAATACTAATTATAGCGCCTTCAGCAATATTAATGTTTACATTACTATCTTTGCTGCCAACAATTCTTCTTGTTTATTTAACAAGACTTCAACGAATAACATCGGATAGTAATTTACATTGTCAGTATTGTCTTGGATCATTAATATCTTGGATAACTATAGCTACAATCGGTCTTATGATTTTTTTTATGTCACATTTAACGACAGAAAGTGGCAATTTCGAAACAGAGATACGACATTATGTTGTGCAACTTCTGGATCAAATAGTACATTTTATTTCAACAGATATTCGTGATAGCATCATTGTTTTGTGGTCAGCTATATTTCCAGCAATGCTAGGAAGTGCATGGCTTGTAATGGTTATAATAAATGGAGCGTTAGCACAGTGGATGGTAACAAAAGCTGGTCACGCTTCGATTCCTACACCAGATTATCTTGCTCTAGAATTACCGTTTTGGATATTAATAGCTTTAGTAATTGCAATAACTTTGAGTTTAACAGTAAGCGGTAATGTTGGGTACGTTTTGCAAAATATAGCCGTGATATTAATGTGGCCACAAATATTTGCCGGGTTAGCAATAATTCATCAAACATTGCATAAAAAACCAAATGCAGGAATTTTATTAGCGCTTTTTTATATGATTTTTTTCGTAATGTTTGGATGGGCACAAATCGTTGTAGCTGGATTAGGATTAATTAGATATTGGAAGAGAATACGACAATATAATATCATGAGTCGCTAGGAGGAAAAATAATGAACATTATACTGCTTGAACGCATTGAAAAATTAGGTCAATTAGGTGATATTGTAAAAGTAAAACTAGGATTTGCTCGTAACTATCTGTTGCCACAAAAGAAAGCATTACGCGCAACAAAAGAAAACCAAGCTAATTTCGAAATGCGCCGAGCTCATCTCGAAACACAGAGCCTTGAACGTCGCGAAGAAGCTCAGGTAATAGCAAATAAATTATCTGGTTTCTCTGTTGAAATTATACGTCAGGCCGGAGAAAGCGGTATGCTTTATGGCTCAGTTAGAAGTAATGATATTGTCAACGCTATCAAAGAATCCGGATTCGTTATTAACCGTCATCAAGTAATACTTGACCATCCAATTAAAAGTTTAGGAGTTTCACAAGTTCGTATTTCTTTGCATCCAGAAGTTATAGTGACTATAAAAATTAATGTATCCAGATCACAAAAAAGCACTGAATTAACTATAAATACTGAACAATTGATAAAAAAAACAGAAGATATTGAAGAATTCAAAACAACCATTCAAGAAGATATTACTGAAATAAATTAATTCATTTTTATAATGACAAATTTTGTAAATAAATTTAGATATTGTTGAGTAACAATAACTTTAAAACTGAATTAATTAGATTTAAGTGTATTCTGAAATCAATTGCTTTTGTTCATGACTAGTTATATCTTGTTATATGTAAAGAAAACTGGTAAGGAAATGCTTAGTTTTCTTAAAAATGGTTCTATCTATGTCGATTTTAGATAACTTATCTAAATTACATATCACTTCATAAAATTAATAGTTTTAAATCATATTACGTACGTTAACTTTGAATGATAAAATCAGACAGAAATTAATAAACTATCAGAAGTTCGATATTGATAATAAATGCTAAATTTATTGACATCTAATGTTTCAAAAGAAATCCCAAATAATCCTGCTGCTGAACAAGCTTTATTAGGTGCAATTTTTAGAGACAATAGGGCTTTGGAGATGGTTTCTGATTTTTTGTTAGATACTCATTTTTTTATTCCATTACATGCTAAAATTTATAAGATCTGTCAAACTTTAATTAACAAAAAACATCTAATTGCCAATCCCATTTCATTAAAAGATTGTTTAAATAGTGATCCAGAATTTCAAGAACTAGGCGATATTAATAATTACTTAGTTGGTCTTTTAGAAGGATCTGGGATTCCTATCATTACTGTTGAAAACTACGGTAATTTGATTTTTGATTTACATCTGCGGCGTGAATTAATCAATGTTGGTGAAAATATAATCAAGGACGCATATTTTGTAGATATTGATAATCCAGCTAAAAAGCAAATTGAATTATATGAAAGTAAACTTTTTAATCTAGCAATTACTGGTCAAGTTAATAGCGGTTTGCAAGACTTTCAGATATCTTTAATAAAAACCGTAGACCAAATAAAAGCTGCATGTAAACGTGGTGGTCTATCTGGAGTAACTACTGGACTAAAAGATCTTGATTTATTACTTGGTGGATTTCATAAATCAGAGCTATTAATAATTGCAGGCCGTCCATCAATGGGGAAAACAGCATTAGCAACTAATATTGCATTTAGTGCCGCTAAAGCTTATCGCGATGAAGTTGAACAAAATGGTAACCTTAAAGTTGTTGACGGCGCTAAGGTTGCCTTCTTTTCATTAGAAATGTCAACCGAGCAATTAGTTACACGCATTTTATCAGAACGTACAAATCTTTCCTCACAAAAGATTCTTCATGGAAAGTTATCTGATGAAGAATTTATTCGTTTAGTTAATGCTTCTCAAGATTTGTATGAACTTCCACTATACATCGACGACACGCCAGCTTTATCAGTAGCAACAATTCGTACTCGCTCACGTCGTATGGCTCGTACTCACGGCTTAGGAATGATAGTTATTGATTATTTACAATTACTATCTGGATCTTCTAATACTCGTGCAGAAAATCGAGTACTAGAAATTTCTGAAATTACCAGAAGTCTAAAAGCATTAGCAAAGGAACTAAACATCCCTGTATTAGCTTTATCTCAACTATCGCGTCAAGTTGAAAACCGTGAGGATAAACGACCATTGCTATCAGATCTTCGAGAATCAGGTGCAATCGAGCAAGATGCCGACGTAGTTATGTTTATTTTCAGAGAATATTACTATTTAAGTCGTTCTGAACCAGTTCGACGTGCTGAAGAAAGTGAAGAAAGCTACAATAATCGTCACAATAATTGGAAAAAACACTGCGATGAAGTTCGCAACAAGGCGGAAACTATTATTGCTAAACAACGTAATGGTCCAACTGGGACAATCGAACTATATTTTGATGGAAATTATACAAGCTTTGGTAACTTAGATAGAATATACAACCATTCAACATAATTATAAGAAATGATTAAAAAAAATCAAATTAAACCAGAGCCTACAAGACATTTAAATGCAGTATTAACAATAGATCTTAATGCTATAGTAGACAATTGGATTTTTCTAAATAAATTAGTTAGTCCACTGTCACGTTGTGCGGCTGTAGTAAAGGCAAATGCTTATGGACTAGGAGTAACTTACGTTGCATCGGCTCTATATACTGCCGGATGTCGTTGTTTCATAGTTGCCAATCTAGATGAAGCATTAGAATTACGTTCCATTTTATCAAAAGCAACAATATTTGTATTAACCGGCCCTTTTTCTAGAAACGAAAAAGAATTTTGCGTTGCAAATATCATCCCTGTTCTAAATTCATTAGAGCAAATTGCTAACTGGCGAAGCACAGCACGACTTTTTGAACGACCTCTTCCTTCAGTAATACATGTAGATACTGGAATGTCTTATCTTGGCCTTAGAGCAAATGAGATTAAATTTCTTTCAGAAGACAACGAAACGATAACAGCTATTAAACCAATATTATTAATGAGTCATCTGGCCTGCGCTGATGATCCAACACACCATTTAAATAAAAAACAATTAGAAACATTTCGCGCTATTCGTTCTTTATTTCCAAATGTACTTGGTAGCTTAGCTGCTTCATCAGGAATCTTTTTAGGTTCCGAGTGGCATGCTGATTTATGTCGTCCTGGTGCTGCACTTTATGGCATACAAAAACATAATACCAATTCCAAACCAATGAACCCTGTTGTACAACTGGATGGAAAAATTATTCAGATACATGACATTGACGTAGGAGAAAGCGTTGGTTATGGTGCAACATATACTGCTAAAAATCCTGGTAAGTTAGCAATCGTTGCTGTTGGTTACGCCGATGGATTATTCCGCTCGATGGAAAATCGTGGTTACGGATATTTTAAAGAATACAAAGTGCCGTTGGTTGGTCGTGTATCGATGGATCTGACGGCTTTTGACATTACTGATTTACCACATGGAATTGCCAAACCAGGCACAACAATTAATCTAATTGGACCTAACAATAGCGTTAATGATTTAGGTCAAACAGCTGGAACCATTGGCTATGAAATTCTGACATCATTAGGTTATCGTTATAATCGCCGTTATATAAATGAATCATTATGATTCATTTATTTTCCTATGTAGGATGCGTCTTTATAGGTTTTTTGGAATGTATCGGACAAATAACAATTTTTACAATCATTTCAATTTATCATTGTTTTTCACCGCCGATATATTATCGGTTAATTGGCCGACAATTACTTGAAATAGGTTATTTTTCATTACCTGTAGTTGGATTAACAGCATTATTCACTGGTATGGTACTTGCTCTACAAAGTCATGACGGATTCACTTTTCAAGCAGAAAATATGGTTGCTACTGTTGTATCGCTATCAATAACTCGAGAATTAGGACCAGTTCTTACTGGATTAATGGTTGCAGGACGTATTGGTGGTTCTATAGCTGCCGAAATTAGTACTATGAGAGTAACAGAACAGATTGAAGCTATTATTACTCTTTATACTAATCCATATAAATATCTTGTAGTGCCAAGATTAATTGCTGGAACCTTAATGTTACCGTGCTTGGTATTGGTTGCTGATATAATCGGAATTTTCGGAGGATTTCTTGTTGGATCATATCAATTAAACTATAATTCAACAACTTACATTCGTAGCACATTAGAATTATTAAAACCAATCGATATATTGTCAGGATTAACAAAAGCTAGCGTTTTTGGATTCGTAATTTCGCTAATAAGCTGTTACACCGGTTATAATTCAAATGGCGGTGCTCACGGTGTTGGCAAGGCTACTACTAATGCTGTAGTATTAATTTCAATCTTAATATTAACTTTTAATTACATAATTACAGCACTGTTTTTTAGTAAATGAGTAATGATCATCCAAAAATCCAGCTAATTAATATTCATAAGAATTTTGATTCTAAACCTGTGTTGAACAATATTACTATAGATATACATTCATATGAGTCTTTCGTTGTAATAGGCGGTTCTGGATCCGGTAAATCTGTGATGCTAAAATGCATACTTGGATTAATTCGCCCAGATTATGGTCAAATTATAATCAATGGACAAAATATCTTTGAACTAACCACACACAATCGCGAGCAAATTATGAAGAAATTCGGTGTGTTATTTCAAAATTCAGCCTTGTTCGATTCAATGTCAGTCTTAGAAAATGTAGCATTTGGATTGATTCATGGTTTACAAATGAATCGAAAGAAAGCTTATGATAAAGCAATTGAGAAATTGTATCAAGTTGGTCTAAATATAAATATAGCTAAACTTTCTCCTGCGGAGCTTTCTGGAGGAATGCAAAAACGCGTGGCAATCGCTCGTGCCATAGTAGCTGAACCAGATATTCTTTTTTTTGACGAACCGACATCTGGCCTTGATCCAATCATGGCAGACATAATTAATGATTTAATAATAAAATGTGTCAGAGAGTTAAAAGCAACTGCAATTTCAATCACTCATGATATGCACTCAGCACGAAAAATTAGTGATCGTATAGCTATGCTTTATAATAATCGCTTAATCTGGATAGGAAAAACTAATGAAGTTGACAGCGTTAATAACGCTTATGTTAATCAATTCATTAACGGACTGGCTAATGGACCAATTAAAATGGAATTACGACGCTAAAATTTCTCTTTCTTTAAAAACTAAGGATCTGATCGTTGGTTAAAAATTCACCACGTTATGTCTGTCAAGATTGTGGAGCTTCTTATGTACGTTGGATTGGTAAATGCGAATCATGCGGTACTTGGAATTCGATTGCTGAAGAAGCTCACGCTATAAAAGAATTAGATGGCGGTCGAAATATTAATTTCGTTGACCTTAATGGAGATTTAGAAACATTACCACCTCGTTTGTTAACTAACATTACTGAATTTGATCGTGTTTGTGGAGGTGGTTTAATTTCTGGTTCAGCCATTTTGATCGGCGGAGATCCTGGTATTGGAAAATCTACTTTGCTATTACAGGCTTTAGCTACTATTTCTTGGCAATCAAATTGTATTTATATTTCCGGAGAAGAATCGATTGATCAAGTTCGTCTTCGAGCCAGACGCCTTAATATGCATGACGCGCCTGTGCAATTAGCTGCAACCATAATCTTGCGCGATATCATAGCAAGTCTTAATCATGGTAAAGCACCAAAAGTAGTTGTTATCGATTCAATTCAAACTATGTACTCTGACAATCTCGATTCAGCTCCAGGTAGCGTGTCTCAAGTACGCAATTGTGCGAGTGAATTAATTCACTTAGCTAAGCGTCGAGGATTCATTTTATTTCTCGTTGGTCATATAACAAAAGATGGTCAAATTGCTGGACCTCGTATTCTTGAACATATGGTTGATACTGTACTTTATTTCGAGGGCGAACGAGGTCATCCATTTCGAATATTACGTTCGGTAAAAAATCGTTTCGGAGCAACTGATGAAATTGGAGTCTTTGAAATGGATTCAATTGGTCTAACTGGTATTACTAATCCATCTGCTTTGTTTCTTGCAGAAAGACGTGGAAATGTTAGTGGTTCTTGCGTTTTTGCAGGTATAGAAGGCACTCGCCCTATGTTAGTTGAAATTCAAGCATTAGTTGTGTCTTCTGCATTAGGAACACCACGTCGCGCTGTAATTGGTTGGGATGGCGGACGACTTTCTATGTTATTAGCTGTGTTGGACGCACGTTGTAATCTTGCTTTATCAAGAAACGACATTTATTTAAACGTTGCTGGTGGTTTACGTATAAGTGAACCAGCGGCAGATCTTGCAGTTGCTATAGCTTTATTATCATCAGTCAATGATATCCCTGTAAATGCTGATACAGTGACTTTTGGAGAAATTGGACTTCCAGGAGAGATACGTGCAGTTAATCAAATGAATGTACGTCTAAAAGAAGCAACAAAATTAGGATTCACTAAAGCCTTGATACCAGTAAGTCGCAAACAAATTATACAAGATCAAAATGATCATGATAGGCCGTCAATCGATATTCATCACATAGGCCATGTGCATGATTTAATATCTTTATTTCGTCATTCTTAATTTATTAATAAGATAAAATAAAATGAATACTATCGATATAATTACTATCATTGCAATACTGTCTTCAGGAATATTTGCATTTATGCGTGGCTTTGTTTATGAAATCTTAGCTACATCAAGTTGGGTTATTTCCATCTTGATCGCATTGTGGAGTATTCCTGCAATTCGACCGTTTATTCATTCTTATATTACAAATCAGATTCTAGCTGATATTGTAGGCGGTGTAATAATATTTATAATTACTTTGATACTTTCTCGTTTAATAATAGGTACAATTTCTCAAAGAATTCAAAAAAGTTCCATTAGTTCAGTAGATAGATCCATAGGTTTTATATTCGGAATACTACGTGGTCTAATTATAATCAGCATTTGTTTTATAATATTAATCAAATTAATGGAGCCAAATGAGCCACAGATGTTAAGTGATGCCAAAACACGACCACTATTGAGCGTTAGTGCTAACATAATTCAATCATTGCTACCAGCATACTTAAATGACATAGATAAAAAGGTCAAAAATGCATCTGACGAACTTGATCAGGAGCAACAATTAAAAGAAATGTATAATCAATTAGCATCACCAAAACCAAAATCATCTGATCAGGATCAAAATGACAAATCACCATCTTACGACAGTCATAGTCTTAAACGACTGATCGAAACAACAATCGACAAATAAAAGGCATTATTCCAATGTTGACCACACGTCAATTTGCTAATAACGACGATCACTTACATGAAGAATGTGGCGTGTTTGGTATTTATAATCATGCGGAAGCAGCTTCGTATACAGCATTAGGACTTCATGCTCTCCAACATCGAGGCCAAGAGGCTGCTGGAATCATTACTTTCGATGGAAAACATTTTCACAGTCATCACAATCTTGGTCATGTTGCTGATATTTTTGGCTCAGAAAATATCATTAAGACGTTACGTGGTCACATGGCCGTAGGTCATGTGCGGTATTCTACTACTGGAGAAACTCTAATACGAAATGTACAACCTTTATTTGCTGATTTTGAATTTGGTGGTGTAGCAATCGGACACAATGGTAATTTGACTAATACAATGACCATACGTAAACAATTAGTTGGTCGTGGCTGTCTGTTCCAATCTACAACAGATACTGAAGTTATTATTCATTTGATCGCTATCAGCTCATATTCAACTTTTGAAGAACGCATTATCGATGCCTTACATAAAGTAGAAGGCGCCTATTCATTAGTTGCGATGACACAAAAATCTATGATCGGTGTTCGAGATCCTTTTGGAATTCGACCATTAATTCTCGGACAAATGCCAAATGGTTCTTGGATTATTGCCTCTGAAACATGCGCATTGGATATTGTAGGGGCCAATTTTATTCGTGATGTAGACCCAGGTGAATTAGTAATTGTTAATCAGACCGGTCTACGTAGTATTAAGCCTTTTACTAAAAGTCGCAGTTGGTTATGTATTTTTGAGTATATTTATTTTGCACGTCCTGACAGTATCATAGACGGCATTAGTGTTTATGGCGTTAGAAACCGACTCGGTAACATATTAGCGCAAGAAAGCTTTGTTGATGCTGACGTGGTAATTCCTGTTCCAGATTCTGGAGTTCCTGCAGCATTAGGATATGCCACTAAAGCAAATATACCATTTGAATTAGGCATTATTCGCAATCATTACATAGGACGTACTTTCATTGAACCAACAGAAACTATTCGACATTTAAGCGTTAAACTTAAACATAATGTTAATCGTGTAAGTGTCTTTGGAAAGCGAGTAATTTTAGTCGATGATTCTATAGTACGTGGTACCACGTCAATTAAAATTGTAGAAATGATTCGTCAAGCCGGTGCCACAGAAGTTCATATGCGAATCTCTTCACCACCAATTATGCATTCTTGTTTCTACGGAATTGACACTCCAGAACAAGAAAAATTATTGTCTTTTAATTACAATATCACACAGATAACAAAACTATTAGGTGTCGATTCGCTTGCTTTCATTTCTATTGATGGTCTTTATCAAGCTGTTGAAGAAACTGAAAATACTGATAAACATTTAAAATTTTGTGATGCTTGCTTTACTGGAGATTATCCAATCGTACAACCTACACTACAATGTATAGATTAATCTACATATCAATTCAACTTATATGAACACAAAACAATCAAATAAATACACATAATCACATTCATGATTGCTAAATCATACATCGATCTTTTTGTATAGATTTACAATCTTCATCAAACAGCTATTTTCACTTACAATTTATAAAATAGATTTTGATCATTTTTCCTTTCTACAAAACTCAAGATAAAAATTATCGTCTAAAAACAAAAATGAATAATTAAAAACAATTTAAATTGATGTAAATTAACTATATAAATCTTTATTTTAATAACCAAAGAGATTGGTTTTGTTATATAGAAAATTAATATTTACTAGTATAATTAAAATTAGAATGATATCTAGAATATTAATCAGAATTATTACTTTGAATCTAGAATGTAATAAAAACTTATTTTTATTAATTAAACCTGACGTAAAACTTAATAACTTAGGCTTTCTATGGGAAACTAAAACTTTAAAATCTTAAAAATTATTAAATAATACAATCATTCATATCATGCATTTTTATACAGTCGAATTTTAATTTCCTTAGTAGTAGTTACTAATTAAGTGTAAAAGTCGTAGTTTTAATTAAAATTACAAAGGTATATAGAGAATTGATCTTGATTAATCAACAAATAGATCGTTGTTCTAAGGAAGTAAGTAGTCAACTGACAGCAATGCGCTGTAATCAATTTGAAATTAAAATGTCTAATCAGTACGGTCAAATGATTAATCGAATTTGGACAATACAGAAAGTACTTAATATTAAAACATTAGCTTTTTTAAGATATGAGAATGTTGGCAATACTGATATTTATATAAAGCCCGCTTTTGATACAAATCAAGGAATAATTTTAATTGACAATTTGAGGTTAGACAAACTTAAAAAAATAAAAGAAGAAGGATTAGAGCCAGCAGTAGTAATTGAAACGAGCCCACGAAATTATCAAGCATGGATACGGTTAACCGACGACAGTCTAAATCAAGAAATAATTACCGAAGTAAATAAATTAATTGCTCAACAATTTACACACCAATTTAAGAATTGGAATTATGGTCGACTTGCTGGTTTTACTAATCGCAAATCTAACTGTCGACGAATTGACGGAAAATATCCTTGGGTAACTTGCGTTGATGCGACCGGACAAACTGCACGATATGGATCAAAACTAATTCGACAGGCAATTGAAATAATAGAAAGAAAGTATACCATTATCGAAACAGAAAATTAAGAAAGTAATTCCAAAAAGCTACTTATAGATAAATTATTAATCGATGATTAGTAAACATTATTTAGCTGATGAAGATAAATAAATTCATAATTAAAGAATAATTCTATATATCTAATGTAGTTTACATATTAAGAGTGTCTTAAATTAATCAAACTAAAGTATGATTTTGTCACTAATTTAACCAATGAATTATTTAAATTCAGATAATATTAATTATTGTTATTAGATCGTTTCATCTCTGAAACTTACACACATATGAATAATAATGCTTAAGATGATCTTTAAAAGAATTTACGCATGTTTTACTTAACTAAAGCATATAAAAATATCACACAATCAAATAGTTACATCTACATAAATTAACAAGGCTAGTTAGTGTTATGAAAATTCTAAAAATTTCTAAGAAAAATATAGCAGCTCAAAGATTCTGTTAAAAAACATTCAGGACTGATTCATGCTTATTTTGAAGATTCAAATTATTTTATTCTTTTATATCATTATGATAACATAAATTATAATAAGTTGATTTCTCCAGAAAAAGAAAAACATCATGTTTATGCGCATGTTTCATTTACTGATGCCAAAAGAAGAGCGATTCGTTGATAATTTTGTTGCTCACAGCAATTTTATTGTAGCTGCTGCAGACGCTTTAGCAACTTTGATGATACCAAATCACTCAAATCATATAGCTAGTATTCGTGAGGTATGCGAAATTGAAAGTGCGGCCGATAATATCGCACGACAAACACAGACTGCCCTACATCGTTCATTTATTACCCCTTTTGACAGATCTGATATATTTTTATTAAGCAATGCTCTTGACGATGCAATAGATCATATTGAAGATGTTGCTCTTCATGCTGAACTTTATAATGTGAAAATTTTTGATACTTACATGAGATTAATAACAGAACAAATTCAACAATCTGCACGCTTTGTCGCAAAAACAATGCCATTATTAAATAATATAACCAATAATGCAGAGCACATTAGAACTATGTGCGAAGAAGTTTCCAAGATTGAAAAAATAGCTGATGAGTTACTACGCAAAGCATTATCAGATCTAATAAAGCAAAAACCTAATATCATCACATTTTTTGGTCGAAAAGAGGTCTATGAACTGCTCGAAACTACAACAGATAGTCTTGACGATGTCGCTGATATCGTTGAAGGTCTTGTTCTTGATCACGTTTGACAATGTATAATCTATCTTCAGATTTATCAATAATAATAGCTATCATTTTAATCGCACTAGTTTTCGATTTTATAAACGGGATGCACGACGCAGCCAATTCTATTGCCACTGTAATATCAACTCGAGTTTTATCACCTAAAATAGCTGTTGCTTGGGCAGCTGGATTTAATTTTATCGCATTTCTATTTTTCGGATTACATGTTGCAAAAACTGTTGGAATTGGTATTGTTGAACCATCAGTTATGGATACTCATGTAATCTTTAGTGCACTCCTTGGTGCGATTATGTGGAATTTAGTAACTTGGTGGTTAGGATTACCGTCATCTTCATCACACGCTTTGATCGGCGGCATAGTTGGTGCCGGAGTCGCTAAAGCAGGTACTTCAATAATTGTTGTTAACGGTTTTTTGAAAACAATAGTTGCTATTATTTTATCTCCATTAGCGGGTTTTATGATTGCCATGCTGATAGTTTTAAGTTTTAGTTGGATATTACGTCAATCACTCCCATATGCAATTGATTCCAAATTTCGAAAATTACAACTACTTTCAGCTTCTTTATATTCTCTAGGACACGGTGGAAATGATGCTCAAAAAACTATGGGAATTATCACAGTTTTGTTATTTTCACAAGGTTTGATTGATGGTGATTTTTATGTGCCTTTATGGGTAGTTTTAATTTCTCAATTAGCTATGAGCTTAGGAACTCTAGCAGGTGGTTGGCGCATAGTTAGAACTTTGGGTACCAAAATAACAGATTTAAAACCTTTTCAGGGATTTTGCGCTGAAACAGCAGGAGCTATATCTTTATTTACCGCAACCTGGTTTGGTATTCCAGTTTCAACCACACATACGATCACAAGCGCCATAGTCGGTGTTGGTTCAGCTCGACGCACTTCTGCAGTTCGCTGGGGATTGGCTAGTAATATTATTTATTCGTGGATTTTCACTATTCCAGTTACAAGTTGTATCAGTTTCATAATGTACTCATTATTACATCTTATTTTATAATAATAAGACTTATACATCAATATTACTAACAAATTTAGCACGTTCTTTAATAAATTGAAAACGTAACTCCGAATTTTTTCCCATCAGACTATCTACTAAAAGAAATGTTTTTTTAACATCTTGATAATCTTCATCTGTCGATCCTTGCGGAACAACTACACGTAAAAGCTTACGCATTTTTGGATCCATTGTAGTTTCTTTAAGTTGATGTGGTGGCATTTCACCTAACCCCTTGAATCTACTGATTTCTACATTCTTTCCTATAAAAATAGATTGTATTAATTCTTCCTTATGCGCATCATCACGAGCATATATGATACTTTGACCATAATTAATTCGATAAAGTGGTGGACATGCAAGAAACAGATGTCCATTTTCTATAAGCCCAAGCATTTCTTGATAAAAAAACGTCATTAACAACGATGCAATGTGAGCACCATCAACATCTGCATCAGTCATTATAATAATTTTTTCGTACCGTAGTTTATTATCATCGTATTGATCGCGAATTCCACACCCAAGAGCTTCAATGAGATTTCGAATCTCTTGATTGATATATATTTTATCTTCACTAGCGGCAACTACATTAAGAATCTTACCTCGCAATGGTAAAACTGCTTGAGTTTCACGATTACGCCCTTGTTTGGCCGATCCTCCTGCTGAATCTCCCTCAACTAAAAATAATTCAGTTCCTGCAGATAAATTACACGAACAATCTGCTAATTTACCAGGTAGTCTCAAGCGTCTAGTAGCAGTTTTGCGCAATAATTCTTTTGCTTGTTTCTTCTTTATACGTTCTTCAGCTAATTCGATCGTACGATCAATAATTGCCTTAGCAGTTTTAGGATCGCTAGATAACCAATGATCAAAATGATCTTTAATACTATTTTCAATCAATCGCGTAGCTTCTGGTGAAACAAGTTTTCCTTTTATTTGACCTAGAAACTGTGGCTCTCTAATAAAAACAGAAATTATAGCACAAACACAATTGAAAATATCTTCAGATACAATTTGCATTCCATGTTTTACACCAAACATTTCATTATATTTACGAAGCCCGCGAGTTAGTGCATTTCTCAGACCAAGATCATGACTACCACCTTCAGGAGTAGGAATAGTATTACAATAAGAATAAAAACAATTATCACCACTCTTTGGCCAAGCTACAGCCCATTCTACATAACCCATATCATCAGCCAAGATCGCATTACCAACAAAGCTTTTGCTTCCAAATAAATCACGGTTATCAAGCATAGAACCTAAAAAATCATTAAGACCATTTGGAAAATGAAAAACTTCCTTAAACGGAGTAGTATCTCCATCCATAATCATCAGAGGATTACACGACCAACGAATTTCAACACCACTATAAAGATATGCCTTAGAACTAGCTAGATGATATAGTATAGATGGGCTAAATTTAGCATTAGCACCGAAAATTTCATCATCTGGACGAAAACTAACAGTAGTACCACGTCGATTTTGTGTTGACCCGCTAAGTGTCAGTTGATTCAACGGAATACCTCGAGAATAACTTTGAGTCCAGATTTGGCGATTTCGTGCAATTTCTACAATTAACATGCTTGATAATGCATTAACCACAGAAAGACCAACACCATTCAAACCACCAGAAACTCTATAGATATCACCGCCAAATTTTCCACCGGAATGTAATGTAGTCATAATAATCTCAAGTGCCGATTTATCTGGAAACTTTGGATGAGAATCAACTGGAATGCCACGACCATTGTCACTAATAATTACAAACCCATCGGCATTCAGCTCTAATTCAATCCAACTAGCATAGCCAGCCAACACCTCATCCATTGCATTATCAAGAACTTCGGAAACAAGGTGATGAAGAGATCTATCGTCAGTGCCACCAATATACATACCAGGACGACGGCGTACAGGCTCAAGTCCTTCAAGAACTTCAATATCTTTAGCAGAATAGTCGTTTGATTTAGAGTAGATTTGAGAAAACAAATTAACCATAACAATTTACACAAAAGTTCTAGTAACAAATTTATTTAATGATTTTATTTATGAATATATATGAATGTTAGCTTCTTATAAAAAATTTCGTAAATTTAAAATTAGAACTTTTAAAAAAATAATTTGCTTACACTTAAATAAATAATTTACTCTTATACCAAATAAGTAAATATAACTCACTCATTTAGAAAATAACAATTATTACATTATATAGCAATTCGTCAGATAACAAAACAGTATGCTGTCAAATATAAAGACATAACTAATATTATTTTCTTAATAAACTTATTAATAATTACTAATTATTAATAAGATGATCATGATTACATCAGCAGTATGTAAATACTGTTAATATATCAAATTATTATTTATTTTTGTTTAATTCTAATGTGAAATCTTTTAAGAAAACTACAGATGATTAATAATACCAACGTTTCTCCACAATCTAGAAAAACGAATAAAAACAATATTTTTATCAATCAAGACTTCTGGTATGGATTGATAGTTGGCACCTTAGTATCTTTAATCGTGGTTTACGGAATAATCATAATCTGGCCAAACCTAAGCGATACATTGCTTATTAATAAACCTCAGCAAACCTTAGATCACGGTGCAAATCAACACATTTCAGATCATAAGAAAGAATATAACGTTAGTGACTCAGATTCTAATTTGATAATACAAAATCTTGCACATAAAATTTCTACACTAGAAGATCAAGCAATTTTATCAAATTCACGAATGACAGTTTTAATTGAAAAAAGCAATAAACTAGCAAATGACATTTCAAAATTAAATACAGAAATACATAATTTAGATTATCACACCGAAATATCCAAAAATGACGATCTTACAATACATAATACTTCATCACAAACATTATCACTTGTCGTCAACAAATTATGTGAAGCTGTTAATCATGGCATTCCTTATGAATCTGAATTACAAGCCGTAAATAAAATTCTCATTTTTTCGAATAATTCAACAATATTAAAAGATTTATCGTTTAGAGCAACACAGGGAATTCCTAGTAAAGAAACATTAGTTAACAGTTGGCAAAATATAGACAAAAACATTCAACAAAATGTTTTGTTGCCATCAACCAACGATTTTTGGCATCATGTTCTATATAAGATATCATTGTTGATCAGTATCAAAAAAATTAACAATCAAGAATCAGATATCGTTTCAATCATGACACGAGCTGAAGCTAGAATTAAAGAAGGTGATTTACCAAATACAGTTCAGGAATTAATGAAATTGGACGCAACAACTCCACAACTCAACTCTTGGCTTAAAGATGCCAAAAATCGAGTGGTAGCCGATCGCATTTTATCAGAATTATTATTTATAACTACATCAACAATCAATTGAATATAGTAAGTTACAAATATTATATATAATTTAATTACGAATACTATATTTAAAAACTAATAATGACACCGCATATGAAGCAAGAATCTGTTCAAAATAAATAGACATTGATTAGAGATTTTTAGTTCTATTTCTTTCAGTTAAATACGATCATTGATCTACCTATCTACTATTAAATAGATGTAAATAATTTATTCAAACATGTAAACATTTAAGTGCATTCTTCAAATTTGATTGTATTTCAATTAACTTATTTAAACGATCTCGTTTTTCTTTTATTACTTTAATTGGAGCCCCAGTTATAAATTTCTGATCGTCCAATTTTTTTTCAATTATTTTAATATCTAAAGAGAATTTATCAATGTTTCTAATCAATCTGTCTTTCTCTTGATTTAAATCAATAATATTAGATAAATATAAGAAAATAATCTCCTCATCAACCACTATCTGAATCACACCATGAATCTCAGCACATTCTACTATAGCAATAGATGATATGCGAGCCATGGTAAATATATTTTCTCGATACTTAATCAATCGTTTTCTAATAATCTTATTAGTACTTTTTATCAGAAGTGGCACACGAACGTTTTGAGGTACATTCATTTCAGTACGAACAGCACGAATATTGGAAATCAATTTAATCAGCCAATCAAATTCTATATCTATATCATTATCTTTAAAATCAAGAATTGGCCAACTGTCAGTCATCAGAAAATTGTCAGATTCATTAAATAATTTCTTCCATAAATGTTCAGTAATAAACGGCATAAATGGATGTAAAATATGTAAAATCTTATTAAAAACCCAAGCAATAACAGCACGAGTTTCAATTTTAGAAAAAATATCTTCTCCGTGTAATACAGGTTTTGATAATTCGATATACCAATCACAAAAATTGTTCCAAACAAACTGATAGGCAGCATTAGCAGCATCATTAAAACGATAGTCTTCTATCGCCACGCTAATATAATTTGTAGTTTTAGTTAGTTTTCCAACAATCCATCGATTGATAGATTGTTTCATATCAAAATCTAAGACCAATTTGCAATCGTTCATTTGACAAAAACGAGCAACATTCCAAATCTTAGTAGCAAAATTACGATAACCTTCTACACGATTTTTTATTAGTTTGATATCTCGACCCTGAGTTGCCATAGCAGCCATAGTAAAACGCAATGCATCACATCCGTATTTATCGATCATTGTTAATGGATCTATGACATTTCCCTTTGATTTCGACATTTTTTGACCTTTTTCATCACGAACCAAAGCATGAATGTAAACTTCTCGAAATGGCACATCGCCCATAAAATGTAACCCCATCATCATCATTCTAGCTACCCAGAAAAAGATAATGTCAAAACCTGTAACTAGAACATCTGTAGGATAATATCTTGCTAAAATATCGTTATTATTTGGCCAATCAAGTGTTGAAAACGGCCATAAACTAGAAGAAAACCAAGTGTCGAGCACATCAACATCGCGAATCAATGTAACTGATTTTCCATAATAATCTATAGCTACATCCATTGCTTCTGACTCATTCAATTCAACAAAACAATGTCCATCTGGACCATACCAAGCTGGAATCTGATGACCCCACCAAATTTGACGCGAAATGCACCATGGCTGAATGTTGCGCATCCATTCATAATAAGTGTTTTCCCAATGCTTAGGAATAAATCTAGTTCGCCCTGATTTTACAGCTTCGATAGCTGGTTTTGCTAATTTAATAACATCAACAAACCACTGATCAGTCAGTAATGGCTCAATTACAACACCAGAGCGATCTCCATAAGGAACTTGAAGAACATGTGATTCAACTCTCTCAAGTAATTCAAGACGTTCAAACTCAGCAATTATCTTCTTACGAGCATCATAACGATCAAGTCCTTGATAAATCTCAGGTGCGTTTTCGTTAATCTGTGCATTGTGATTAAAAATATTTATTATTGATAAATTATGTCTCCGTCCTACTTCAAAATCATTGAAATCATGCGCAGGTGTAATTTTAACAGCGCCTGTTCCTTTTTCTGGATCTGAGTATTCATCAGCAATTATTGGAATCAATCGACTAGTAATCGGCAACCGCACGAATTTACCAACAATATCCTTGTAACGATCGTCTTTAGGATGTACAGCTATGCCACTATCCCCAAGCATAGTTTCAGGACGTGTTGTAGCTACTGTAATAAAACGATCATTGTAATCATCAATCGGATATTTCAAATACCACATATAACCATGTATTTCGCGTGATTCAACTTCAAGATCCGAAATTGCTGTGTGTAATTTTGGATCCCAATTGACAAGATGCTTATCTCTATAAATAAATCCTTGTTTGTAAAGTTCAACAAATACCTTGTTTACGGCCTTACTTAAACCTTCGTCCATAGTAAAACGCTCGCGTGACCAATCTGGTGATACACCAAGCTGTCTTAGCTGATTTGCAATAGTTCCTCCGTATTCTGATTTCCATTTCCAAATTCGCTTGATAAATTTTTCACGACCAAGATCTTTGCTATTAAGATTTTCAGTAGCAAGCTGACGCTCAACAATAATTTGAGTAGCAATGCCAGCATGATCAGTTCCTGGTTGCCACAAAACATCACGACCGCGCATTCGTTGATATCGAATAAGAATATCTTGTAATGTAAATGTAAGTGCATGTCCCATGTGTAAATTACCAGTTACATTTGGTGGTGGCATCATTATGGTGTAAGAACGATGAGCATCATCATTTAGACGAATACTAAAAATATTGGCAGCTTCCCACAGATGATAGTTCTTAGATTCAATATCTCTAGGACAATAAGTTTTATCAAGCATCATCGACGCTACTCCAAATAAGTAGTAAATTTATTTAATTTCTTTTTTTATAATATTATTAATCATTTGAGGAAGGTTTTGATTAAGCCAATCTCTGATCAATGGTTTTAAAATTTCACGAACAATTTCTTCTAATGTTACATTAATTTTTCCAAGATTTGTTTCTTGTCTTTGCGAATCAGAAAAAATATTTGTACTTGATACACCTTTAGACGAATCATTTTCTGAATAATTTCTTATGTCGTTGATAACCATATCTTCTGTTAATTCCAAAACATCATCAATCTTTTCAACTAACGTTACATTGTCAGCTGTTACTTGAATAGTTGGAAATGTTTCAACAACATCATTTTCTGATAGAATTTTATCACGAATAGAAATTAAAATATCTTCTATTGATAACTGCTCTCTATCATCACTCATAACTCAAACCCTAAAACAAAACGTGTCAATAAATTTCATTAAGAATAAAATAGTTTATTTTAAATAAAGTATATTTATTAAATTGATATAGTTACTCATAAACAATAATATCTTGTTAATTACTACTCAGATGTTAATTTTATAAACTTGATCTAAATAAAAAATATTTTTTATAAATTCATGATGGCCGAGTGACAGAGTGGTTATGTAGAGGACTGCAAATCCTTGTACGTCGGTTCGATTCCGGTCTCGGCCTCCAATATAGTATTTATTTTGATATTAAATTCTAAATACTATATTGTAGTCTAGATATTAATTATAGATTTATTAATTTGACATCTTTTAGAAAATTTTATTCCCAGATAGCTCAGTGGTAGAGCAGGTGGCTGTTAACCACCGTGTCGGGGGTTCGAATCCCTCTCTGGGAGCCAACATTTTCAATATACAACCAACCACCAATAAAAAAGGAGCTCAAAATCATAAATCAACCTCATATCATACTATCTATTAGTCTACTAGCAGGTATGGCAAGTGTTGCTCAAGCTGAAGGCTTATATGTTGGTCTTGAAGGTGGTGTCTCTATTAATAATAAAGACA
>JAITNJ010000044.1 GCA_031290545.1 Rhodospirillaceae bacterium
AGCAACACTTGCCATACCTGCTAGTAGACTAATAGATAGTAGACGCTTCATGATTAAGATCCCTTTAAATGGTTATATGAATTAATCATCACTTACGTGATTAATTCATATAATTGATGTTAATACATATTTCGATGTTAAATACATATTCATAATGATTACGGTTATTATATCTGTATGGTATACATATCATTATCGTTAATTATATAAAATGATTATAGAACTCACAAGATGATTTTGATCTAGATATGTATTTTTATTTGATGTGTGATAAATATACTACATTATTTGTTGTGACATTTATTATTTGATTTAAATTTACTAATAACCTATAACAAATCTATAAATATTGTTAGTCTTATACATATCTATCATGCATCATATTATTTATAGTAAATGGATGTTAGTCCAACCAAAACTGTAAGATAAAACCAATCATAACAAAAAAATAATCTTTCTCTAGACTATCAAGCAAAACGATCCATAACATGTATCTTTAGATATTCCAAATTTATTTAGATATTCCAAATTTATAAATGTTTTCAAAGACTTAGCGTTTATCTTGTAAATTAAAATGAATTCAAATTCATCAATTTTAGCATTCGTTGTTAAATTCAAGCTTTCTAATATTCAGAATAAGGAATTTAATTAAATCACTGTATTTAAGTTGTTTTTCATGTACAATTCTTTTTATGTATAAAAATCTTGTTCTTATTACTATTTTCTTTAACACTGTAAGTTTAGTCAGTGCAACAGATTGTACAAAACAACCAACACCAGGTGTTGATTGGCAAAGATGCTATCTAGATGGTAAAGATTTAGAAGGTAAAGATATCAATCATGCGCTATTAACTGATGCTAGTTTTAAACGAGCTAATTTAACTAAGGCTAATTTAACTAAGGCTAGAGGATATCACGCAAAATTCATTGGCACTATTATGATCGAAGCTAAATTAGATGAGTCTAATTTTCAAGAGGCTGATTTTACTAAAGCTGATTTAACAAAAGCTAGTCTTAAAAATTCAGATCTTCGTCGTGCTCATTTTTTTCATGCTAATTTGCAAGGAGCTGATCTTTCTGGAGCTAAAACAACAGGCGCTGATATACTCACAGCCGATTTATCAGGTGCTACTTGGACTGATGGAAAGTTAGTATGTGCCAAAGGATCAATTGGGCAATGTAACTAAAGCACAGTTTAAAGCTCTATATCTTTCTTTAAAATAATTACATCAGTTTAATATAACTAATAGAAACGGCTTTTATGATAAATCATATTTTGTAGAGATTATAACAATATTTATTCTTTATAGACTTTCGTGAAATTAGTTAGTTATAAAGTCAAAATTATTCATATCATGCTCAATTTTAGAAAAAATTTTCATATAGAATATGATAATTAGAATCCTTTCATTTTTTTAATTGTGAGCTCTAGCCTAATGTTATCTGATAATATCAAGCAAATGTCATGGTTAGATTCTCTTAATTCAGAACAACTTCTAGCAGTAAAGACAACTGAGGGGCCTGTATTAGTTTTGTCTGGTGCAGGAACTGGTAAAACTAGGGTTTTAACCTCTCGATTCGCTTATATAGTTTTGACCGAACTAGCAAAATCACAAAATGTTCTTGCTGTGACTTTTACCAAAAAAGCAACACAAGAAATGCGAGATCGCATTTTATTAATGATCAACACAAAAGATGAACAGTTATGGGTAGGAACATTTCATTCAATATGTCATAGAATACTTAGACAGCACGCTAGATGTATAGGATTAAATAATGACTTTGCTATATATGATACGAACGATCAGTTACGTTTAATAAAACAAATTATAAAAGAGAAGAAGTTTGATTTTAAAGAATCAAAATCTGCACTTGAAATGATTCAACTTTTGAAAGATCGAAACATTACACCTAAAATGTATGAAGAGATTGCTAATAGCATAGAAGATATAGCATCACTTTATCATAGTTATCAAAATCATCTTAATATCTTAAATGCTTGTGATTTTGGTGATTTATTGCTTCACTGCATAACCATTTTTAAAAATTATCAAGATATTCTGAACGAGTATCAGAATCAATTTCAGTATATTCTAGTTGATGAATATCAAGATACTAATCTCGCACAAAATGAATGGTTAAATTTACTAGCATCAAAACACAGAAATATTTGCTGTGTCGGAGATGATGATCAATCTATATATTCTTGGCGTGGTGCTGAAATCACAAACATTCTAAATTTTAATAAAAATTATCCAGAAACAAAAATTGTCTATTTAGAAAAAAATTACAGATCAACTAAAGATATAATTAATGTTGCAGCAGACTTAATCGATAATAATACACAACGACACCCAAAGAGAATGCAACTAGGTAAATCCACTGATGAAATTTCAGCTATAGTCGACATTTATCAATTAAGAGACGAATCTGAAGAAGCAAATTTTGTAGTAAATAAAATTGAAGCTATAAAAAAAACAACTAAGCTTAATGAGCTAGCAATTTTGGTTAGAGTTAGATATCAAATATATAAATTCGAAGAAAAACTGAAAAAAGCAAATATTTCATATAAAATATTTGGAGGATTGAGCTTTTATGATCATCAAGAAATTCTAGACGCTTTAGCATACTTGCGAGTGGTTTTAAATCCAGATGATGATCGAGCCTTTGAGCGTATTGTTAACGTGCCAAGTCGCGAAGTAGGTACGGTTACTATGCGAAAAATCCGTACAATAGCATATAATCAAAATATCAGTCTAGTCAATGCAGCGCGTCAATTAAATAAACCGAGTCAGTTAAAAAGCTTGTTGTTAGATTTTGATCGTTGGCATTCATTAATATCAATTATTTCAAATGCAGAATTATTAAAAAAAATCTTAGGAGAGTCTAAATATCTTGCTATGTGGTACCGAAAAAACAGTGAAGAACGTTTAAAAAATCTCAAGAAATTAATTAAAAATATAGATAATTCTGGTGATAACATAAAAGCCTTTCTTGAAAGAATTCCTCCATCTATGAATGATAAATTACATGAAATCGACAACGATAAAGAATATCTAAATATTATGACCTTACATGGCGCTAAAGGTTTAGAATTTGACGTAGTCTTTCTACCTGGATGGGAAGAAGGAAAAGTTCCATTGATTAGAGATAACAATCTTGAAGAAGAAAGGCGACTTGCTTATGTTGGCCTAACCAGAGCTAGAAAAAAAGTCTATATATCTTATTCAAAATATAAATATGTATATAATGACTATGAGTGTATTCAGTTATCAAATCAACCGTCTCGTTTCATTAAAGAATTGCCATCTGAGAGCTGTCGTATAACACGCAGGTAAACTAGATGATGCGTGCTCTCAATTAATCAATTCTTAAGGCATACACAAGAAGATCTGAGAGAGAGATCTGCTATTTATGCCAATATTAAAACTTCCGATTAAAAGGTTTCTTATGAAGAAAGCATTTATTTTAGTTTTTGTTTTATTTACATCAGGATGTGAAGATATAGAAATTTTAAAAGAGATAAGTTCTACAAGAGGAGCAATGCCAAGATTTCTAACAGGCAATGAAAATCAAGCTACTTTTTATGATGCAAATGGAATTGTTCGTATGAATGGTGATATTACCGCAACTAAATATTGTGCAAAATATAGGAAAATCGCTGAATTTAAATCACAGGGAGGTCCAGATCTGGATTGTGTGAGCTTACAAACGAATTATTGCCTCACTTATATCTGTAAGTAAACTACTGTCTAAATTCACTTATAATGAGAGAAATATATCGCAAAGGCCGATATCGCTACTAAAAGCGATATCGGCCTCTTAAAAAGAATTCTTACATAATCTATAAATTAGATACTATTAGAATCCAGCAGTAATAGAAAATTGAATACGATTATTTTTCACCTTCCTACTAGAAGTATCTCTAGTAGCACCAGGAATCATGCCAGTAAGGATATCCTTACCATCACTATCCTTTTTACCGGATGCCTTACCATTCTTCATATTAGTATAAGGAGAAATAACTTTTCCTGTAGCGTGTACAAATGCTGGACCCATTGATATATAACTGTTAGGTGCCCAAAATAAATTGAATTCTATTTCTTCCCAAGTTTTAGGAATTCCAACACCACTACCAATAAGACCATTCTTAAATTTAGTATTCTGTTTACCTAAAATAATATTTGACTGCCATACGTGATCATCAGTCCAGAATCTCTGATATGAGAATAAATAAGCATTAGTATCAACTAGTTTCAATTTACCTTTTTCATCAAGGACAGCAGACGGATTTGAATTTATACCACTAACGTTCATATACCTACCAATACCCTTACCGCCTACAAAGCGGAGCATAATGGCATCATTTTTCTTATCTGTTAAATATATTTTAAAACCTGTATTTAAACCACCACCAAATACACGGTCACTAGCTGGCCCTTTGTGGTTAACAACATTAAAATCAAGACCAGATGTATTAATAGAAATCTTCCTAGCTATACCGGCTAAGAAAAATCTTCCCCAAGAATCATTATACGCGTATCTAGCTACAAACTCTGGAATATTAGTTGAAGAAAACTTGGTATCTTGAGGACCTCCAGCATGAGCAGGAATATCTCCTTTATAAAAATCATTAAATGGATTTTCAATAGCAACATTCATCTGATGTTTTTGAGCACTATCAAAGTTGAAAGTATATCTTACTTGTGGTATACGCAATCCACCTTCTTTTCCAACAGGACCATTATTATGGATACTACTAGGGCCAGAAGGTCCATCAAAAAAAGTTGTCCATGTTTGACCAAGAGTCCATCCGCCGAGCGTTAAATACGCTTGACGTAAACGAGGTGTATGCGCATTACCACCATAAGCATTACCACCAGTACTTCCGGCAAAATCAATTTCCAAAGCAACTTTAAGTTCACCATATTTGATTGGCGTTCTTGTATCCATATTAATGCGAGCAAAACCAGAAGTAAATGAAAGAATTCCCTTTCGTCTTGCTGCAGGAGTTCCTGGAAGAGCAAAACCACCTTGACCAGAGTCTAATTCCGCTGGGCGAATACTATAATTATCAAAACCGGCCTTACCCATACCTGCGTTCATATCATAAGCCATGTCAAGCTTTGTCATAAAACCTATTTTCATAGCCGTCTTAGTACCAGGAATATAAAATCCACCTACTGGACTGCCCATTTGCCCACCAGTTTTAGGAATTTTAGCAGCACCAGGTTCAGGTGCTATTTGAGCAACCGTCTCAGCAGTCTTTGCCTGCGAATCCTTTAATACTTTTAATTGTTTTTGAAATTGTGAAATCTGTTCTCTTAAATCTTCTACACCTGGAGAATCATCAGCCAAAACTACAGAAGACGTAGCTGCCATTATTGCAACAGTTGTTGCTACAGCACCATATTTACGAAACCGGTACATAAACCCCCCCCCTTCTCTATTAACAGAGATCTAGAGCTACTATGTTATTTTTAACAAAAACTCTCAAGTAGGTATTATAATATTACGTTAATGTAACGACTTAGATTTATAAAAATCAATCAATTACTATCAGTTAATCTGTCTTTTATATCAAATGTGTCAAAATTAACACATGCAAAACCTATCAATCATTGTATCATTATATGTTTAAATATTTCTAACAAATTTACCATGTAATGCCACATTAATGATGTACATTATTTGATCGAAATATTGTCTAAATTTTAATTTAGCCGAATACTATCTAAATTTTATTAGATAAACAATTAATGAAATTAGTCAATCCGATTTGACGCTCCCGTTTCAGATGCTCTGCTATTAAAATAGATTCAATCGCAGCGACACTGTTAATCAAATCAACATTTACTATTATATAGTCATATTCTTTCCAATGACTCATTTCATTACTAGCTTTGTTCATACGTTCTTTGATTATATCATAACTTTCTAGTTTTCTGTGTCTCAATCGACGTTCCAATTCATTCATGGATGGCGGTAAAATAAAAACACTTACCAAATGATCGTTCCACCTATCATCACGATGTAATTGTTGAACACCTTGCCAATCGATATCGAACAGAACGTCCTTACCTGAATTTATAGCATCTTCAACCAGAAATTTTGGTGTACCATAATAATTATCAAAGACTTTGGCATATTCAAGCAATTCACCACATTGTACCATTTCATCAAATTTAGATTTTGATACAAAAAAATAATCCTTTTTATTTATTTCTCCATCCCTAGCAACTCTCGTAGTTACTGAAACAGACATTACAACATTATTAATGTACTTCCTATCTAATATGGCACGAGAAATAGCAGTTTTACCAGCTCCTGATGGTGATGATAAAACAAGCATTATTCCAGTTCTCAATGACGAAAAATGTTGATGTGCAAAATCAGGCATAGAAAATTCAATCATTATGTATGCTTTGAACGCTTGATTATTTATTGTGATCGATTAATTTATTGGCATATATAAATTTGATATTCTTTAATGCTATTTAAATCAAACTTCAAGAACATTTAAACAGTATTTGTTTTGTAAAAAGCAAATGTATAATTGTTCATCGAATTATATGTTATATATAAAATATTCAAGATTTAAATTAATAATTCTTAGGGAATAAAATAGTGTTTTTTGATAGTATTTTATTTCCTATATGAGGATAATCTGTATTGTAATGAAGACCGCGACTTTCATGACGGGCAATCGCCGAACGAATAATCAAGTCTGCAACTAAAATCAAATTTCGTAACTCTAAAAAATCACTACTAATATAAAATATATTAGAACCTTTATAATAAGTTAACATTTCTGTATTCAAAACATCTACATGATGTTGTGCTTGCTCAAGCCATTTGTTTGAACGTACAATTCCTACATAGTCCCACATGAGGCGCCGTAGATCATTCAGTTTATGTGAAAATTTGTATTTGTTCGAATTTATTGTCCAATTTTCGTTCGATATTGATATATTCGAATTCATTGATAATTCTGGAAAATTTTTCATAATATCAGCAGCAACTGCAGCTCCATAAACCAAACATTCAAGTAAAGAATTACTAGCCATACGGTTAGCTCCATGTAATCCTGTGAATGACACTTCTCCAATTGCATATAGACCTAGCAAATCAGTACGTCCGTGTTTATCAACAACAATGCCTCCACAAGTGTAATGAGCGGCTGGCACTACTGACATTGGTTGACATGTAATATCGATTCCCAATTCTAAACATTTTGCATAAATCATCGGAAAATGACTAATTATGAATTCAGATGTTCGATGAGAAATATCTAAATATACATATTCGATCTTTAGACGTTTCATTTCATGATCGATAGCCCGCGCCACAACATCGCGTGGTGCTAATTCTTCTCTTGAATCAAAACGTTGCATGAAGCGTTCGCCATTTGGTAATAATAATTTTCCACCCTCACCTCGAATTGCTTCAGAAATTAAAAAAGATTTAGCCATTGGATGAAAAAGACAAGTCGGATGAAATTGCATAAATTCCAGATTAGCTACTCTACAACCTGCACGCCATGCCATAGCAATACCATCGCCAGTACAAATATCTGGATTTGATGAATACAGATAAACATTGCTAACACCTCCAGTCGCTAAAATTACGACGTTAGCACGAAATAAAATGACAGTTCCGCTGTTTAGATCTAATACATAGACTCCAACGCAACGTCCTTTTTCGCAAACTAAATCGATAGCAATATAATTTTCATAGATCGATATATTAGACATCTTGCGAATTTTCTCTACTAACTTCGTTTCAACTTCAAAGCCAGTTGCATCATCAGCGTGAATAATACGTCTGTGTGAATGACCTCCTTCTCTAGTTAAATGATAGGATAATTCATTATTTAATACTTCTGAACGAGTAAATTCCACTCCATAATCAATCAGTTTATCAATTGCCTTTTTAGCATTTTCAACAACAAAACGTACAGTTGATGGATCACACAAACCATCACCAGCATTCAAAGTATCGACAATATGAAGCTCTGTAGAATCAGCCTCATCTAAAGCAACAGCAATACCTCCCTGTGCATATAAGGTGCTACTCTCAGTCAATTCACCCTTTGAAAAAATAGCAATTTGTAATTTTGAAGTTAATTGAAGAGCAACTGTCAATCCACTTGCGCCACTACCAATAATAAGAACGTCGTAATCAACGATTTTCAACATTCTTGTACCCAATCAAGACCAATATCGACTGCAACTGCAGATTGTGTCAAACATCCAACAGAAATAAAATCAACTCCACTCTCAGCAATCTCACGAATATTTTTTAATGTAATACCACCAGAAGCTTCAATAAGAGCTCTGCCATTAATTAAATCGACCGCTCTACGCAGTAAATCAGGTGCCATGTTGTCAAGAAGAATAATATCAACACCAGCATTAATTGCTTCATCAACTTGATCTAAAGTATCACATTCTACTTCAATTTTATTTGTCTCGACAATCTTTGCTCTACGAATAGCTTCGGTTAATGACTCACAAACAGCAATATGATTATCCTTAATTAAAATTCCATCATAAAGACCAATTCTGTGATTACAAGCACCACCCATACGAGTTGCATATTTAGCTAATTGACGCAAGCCAGGAATAGTTTTGCGAGTATCAAGTAGTATAGCTTTAGTACCAGAAATAGCATCAACGTAATGTCGTGTAAGAGTAGCAATGCCAGATAGATGTTGTAATAAATTAAGTGCAGTTCGCTCGGCATTCATTAAACCACGAGCTGGTCCAGATAGTTCAGCTAAAACACTTTTTGCTTTCAATTTATCACCATCATTAGCCTTAGGTACAAATCGCGCTTCTTGGACTACTTGACGAAAAATCTCAGCAACAAATGGAAGTCCAGCCAATATCATAGACTCACGCGTTACTATTATCCCAGAAAATCTCAAATCAACAGGAATTAATAAATTACTAGTAATATCTCCAGAACCAATATCTTCTGCTAGAGCATCAACTATCAATCGTAAAACAGATGATTGTAGATCAGGATTTATTTGAGGAAACATTTGTATTAACCGACATATCGAACATGCACTGTAATGGTTTTAGCGCATCTTGAAGAAGATCTTCTGAAAGTTCAATACGTGGTGCATTATTTAACAAGCATAGGTAAATTTTACTTAATGTATTTTTTTCCATAAATGGACATTTAGCACAATCGCAACTACCATTCATTCCTAAAGCAATAATAAAAACCTTATTTGGTGCCATTTTCCGCATCTGATGAATTATATGCGGCTCTGTAGCAATAATAAACTCATGAGCTTTACTAGCTAGCACATAATCAAGAATAGATTTAGTAGAACCAATATGATCTGCATATTTCAAGATTCCTTCTGAACATTCTGGATGCGCAACAATTAATGCTCTTTCATGACGTATACGTAATTTAACAAGTTCGCGTTCTGAAAACTGTTCATGAACGATACAACTTCCTGGCCAAAGCGTAATGTCACGACCACTTTTTTTAATCAAATAATTACCAAGATGACGATCCGGCGCAAATAATATTGGACGATTCATAGGCAATTGCTTCAAAATCATTTCAGCATTTGATGAAGTAACAATAACATCAGATATAGATTTTACCTCTGCAGAACAATTAATATAAGTTACAGCAAAATGGTCTGGATGTTTTTTACGAAACAATCGGAATGCTTCAGGCCTGCATGATTCCTCAAGAGAACAACTAGCATCAGCATCTGGAATCAATACAGTTTTACTAGGATTGACAATTTTTGCCACCTCTCCCATAAAACGAACGCCACAAAAAACAATAACTTCAGCATCAGCAACCATTGCTCTTCGCGACAAATCAAAAGAATCACCTACAAAATCAGCTAAATCTTGGATTTCTTCACTCTGATAATAATGTGCTAAGATCATCGCATTACGCTTGCGACGCAATAGATCAATTTCAACAGATAGATCAATCATTGGATCGATTTTATCTTCATTTAAATCGTCTGGTCCAGGCAATACTACCGTTTTCACCGCGAACATTCCCCTATATGATCACTTGTATAGTACCCTAGAGCAAGATCAAACATATATATTTCAAAATATAACTATAATACACATAACATTTTTTAAAAAAACAAATGTTGTTTATTTAACTATTCACATGATAATAATTTTATTATCAACTTTGATCTCATATATTTATACTACTCAATAGCTCAAATTTAACAACTGTTAATCAAGATAATTTGAGCATTTTATATTAATAAATATATCAATAATAATTTAATAAACCTCAATAAACAAATGCCAAAATGCAATATGATTTGTATATAACCAAAATAATAATTATCTATTATCAAACTAAATCATATTATGTACACTTGCGAGAACTTCAGCATATTCAATTGCAAAATATTAATAAATAATCAAATTATATTACGTGCTCTTGCTAGAACTTCAGCATATTCAATTGCTTCTATTAAACTTGTCTCATCAGCAATACCTTTTCCAGCAATATCAAAAGCTGTGCCATGATCAACAGATGTTCTCACAATTGGCAAACCAAGTGTGATATTAACACCTCTTATTTTCGTTTTTGTTGCTGAATCTATATTAAAACTCAATAATTTAAATGGAATGTGTCCTTGATCGTGATACATAGCAATTACAGCATCATATAGACCAGCACGTAATTTTACAAAAACAACATCTCCTGAAATCGGACCACTTACATCAAGACCATCTTTAGTACAATTAGCGATCACAGGACTACTAACTTTAATATCTTGACATCCGAACAATCCGCCTTCTCCAGAGTGTGGATTCAATGAAGCAACAGCAATTCTTCGACGAGGAAGTCCCAATTCAATCAAGGTTTGATTAGTAATGTCGATAACATATCGTAACCGTTTCAAAGTTATCTGTGCAGATACATCTTGTATAGCAACATGTGTAGTTACATGAGCAACACGCATGTTATCGCATATCAACATCATCACAGAATCACGTGTGCCAGTTAAATAAGCTAACATGTCAGTATGACCTGTAAAATGATAACCAGCCTTATTTAGCACTTCTTTATTAAGCGGCGCAGTAACGATACCATGAATGCGACCAGATAATGCTAATTTTACAGCCATTTCTACAGCTAAATATGAAAAGTGTCCACCATCAATTGATAGAATTCCAGGGTATATTATAGTCTCTTTTAATCCAACGTGAAGAATAGCTAATGCAGGCCAATTATCATCAGTTTCTTTAACTTCTGGAATATTAAGAGATTTGCCCAGCGTAGCACATGATGTTTGTAACGACAAATTACTACCGATTAACAACAGACGAAGACTGTTATTAATTAAACGGTTTTTCAATCGTTCACATGCTTTGATAATAATTTCTGCCCCTATACCAGCAGGATCTCCCATAGTAATCGCCAAATGTGGTATCACAATAATGATATTCCTTGATAGTTATAATTGTAGATTGTTAAATTGTTTGCAGTATAAATCTTTTCCAAATATCGTACTTGGAATATTAATAAGTCAATATGTCTAATAATCAAATTTGCTAAAAAATAATCTTTTTACTTTAGTGTAAACTCCGTTTGTATGATGATTTTAATAAACCAAACAACAATCTGAAATTAGAAATTACATATCTTAATTAAATTTTGATGTTGTTAATTAAATAAGAAATTATTAATTTTTAACGTAAATAAATAATTATTTTATTTCCAAAATAGAATAAAATATTCTTGAAATGAGTTTTTTGAAGAATCAATCACGTGATTTTATATTACTCGATCGTGATGGAACTATAAATATTGAACATCATTATTTATCCGATCCAGATCAATTAAAATTATTTCCAGATACTGGAAAAGCGCTGTATCGTCTAAAAGTAATGGGCTTTGGATTGATTGTTATAACAAATCAATCTGGTGTTTATCTGGGCTATTTAAATTTAGCAAAAATTAGAAATATACACAATAGATTACAAAGTCTTCTAAAAAACGAGGGGGTTTACTTAGATGATATTTATTTCTGTCCTCATGGATCAAAAGAAAATTGTACATGTCGCAAACCACGAACAGGTATGATCGATCAAGCAGTGGCTGAACATAAATTTGATCCACATCGATCTTTCATGATCGGAGATAAAGCAGTTGATATTGATCTTGGGAATGCTGTTGGTGCTACATCTATATTATTACGTACTGGATGGGGTATCAAAACTGAACGTGAGGGAAAATGTGTACCTTCTGTTATTGTTAATAATTTAACTGATGCTGTAAATTGGATCGAACAACGTTATGAAAAACTCTATGAATAATAATATTATTAAACTTTCTGCATTAATCACTGCACATAACGAAGAAAAACGTCTAGAAACTTGTCTAGAAAAATTGAAATTTGCTGACGAAATCGTCGTTTTGCTAGATAAATGCACAGATAACAGTAAGATCATAGCTCAACGCTTCACAGATCGACTAATTGAAGGATCATGGGAAATCGAAGGAGAACGTCGCAATATTGGTATAGAATACTGTCGTGGGCAATGGATATTAGAAATTGACGCTGATGAACATGTATCTCAAGATCTAGGTTTAGAAATTTGTTGCATTATCAAAAAAACCTCTCATTCATATCATCTTATTCCAATAGACAATTATATTGGGGATCGATTAGTTCGTTACGGTTGGGGTGCTTCATTCGGAGCTATGGCTAAGGCAGCATTATTTCGTAGTGGTGCCAAACATTGGGGTAGTGAGAGAGTACATCCAAAACTAATTTTTAATGGCACTAAAGGTCCTACATTAACACATACTATAAAGCATTATGTAGATCGCAATCTTTCAGATACAATTCATAGATTCGATTCCTATACAACAGCACATGCTATTGATTTACGTAATTCTTTAAATATTGGATCATATTTTCATAATGTACGGAGAATATTCCACCGTTTTATAAAGTGCTATGTAATTAGCCAGGGGTGGAAAGAAGGAGGATATGGTTTTTTGATTGCTCTTCTAGCTTCCATTTATCCGTTTGTTTCTTATCTCAAGGCAAGATACGAAAAAGAATAATCCAATCTAAATGTGATTTTTCAAACATCAAAACTATTAACTTATGGTCAAAATATAATTATTTCGAGATCAAACTAAAGATTGACTATAAACAAGTAACATTGTTAGGATTAAATATCTTTAAAGATTTTCTTACAGACATAAACGTCTCTTTTATTCCATTTGAAGTGTCTTGATATTTCCAGTTAACTTGCTCTAATTGAGAGATCAGCTGTTGTTCTAGAGTAGAAACTGTTGCATCTGACACGTCGTTAAACCTTTCTTTAATACGAGAATGTAAAATTTCTGAAGTAGAAAACAACCATATGCCTTCGAATGGAATATCGACACGGCGCGCTACTGCTTCAATATCATCTCTTTGGTATTGTTTAAAAAAAACTGCATCAACAATAACAGAGTGACCTCGCTTTAGTATTTGTTCTGCATGTTCATAAATGGAATTATAAGTACGTTTAGTCATTTCAATTGTGTAACCTGCCTCAGATAAATGCTCTTTAGAATCGATACCGGCCAAACGCTTACGTAAAACATCACTACGTAGTAAAACAGCACCAGGAGAAGCTCCTAAAAAAGGAGCCAGATTACTAGCTAATGTCGATTTACCACTACCAGACAATCCTCCAATAGCAAGTAGGCATGGTGGTGATGGTGTAAGATAAGTTAGTGATTTTGCTAAATAAGATTTAGCATTATTATAATTTTGGTAATTTTGATTAGTAGTAACTGTTGCAGTTTCTGCTAAAATATGCGCACGAATACATGCTCGCAAAGATAAAAAAAGTGGTAAAACTGATACAGCTTCTAAATCTCCTGTTCGCTCAAGATAACGATTAAATACGATCGATGCAAAATTAAATAATCCTTTCATTTCAAAATCCATAATAAGAAATGCTAAATCGTAAAAAACATCAATACAAGCAAAGTCTTCATTAAATTCAATAGCATCAAATAATGTAGGCTTTCCATTAAAGAGACAAATATTTCCTAAATGTAAATCTCCGTGAGACTTCCTGACAAATCCTAAAACACGACGTTTTTCCAACTCTGAAGCAATATTAATTAGCCAAGTCTTTGATTGTTCAATAACTCTTTCAACTTGTATTGGATCAAATAAAAATGGTACGAATTTAGCAAGACTGACAGCATTACCATCAATTACAGAACGAATAGCTATTTCACCGCCATACGTTGTTTGTAATTCAGAAGATCGATGAAAATCAGCAATAACATCAGCTAACAAACAAACATCATTAATACTCAATTTCCAATTATCTGCTAATTTATTAAACAAATTATCTTGTTTAAATTGCTTCATAACAATCAGCCAATCGAGAATTTTGCCATGACCATCGAATTCTAGATTACCATCATTTTTTCTTGTAACTGAAATTAAACCAAGATAAATCTCAGGAGCAACTCGTTGATTAATAACAAGCTCTCTTTCACATGCTATTCTGCGTTGTTCAAGAGTAGTAAAATCTAAAAACGGTAGAAATACTGCTCGTTTAAGCTTATAAGCGCGATCATCAACAAGAAAAATCGAAGAAATGTGTGTATCGATTCGCTCTACTTTGCCAATGGTGTCATATGTAGACGGCAAAGACAACCACGAAAGCAATTCTGATTGAGAATCACTTGTAAGAACTCTAATCATTAGATTTTAGAAAATCCAAATCGGTATAATCATTAATATACACTTATTGTACAGTATTTGTTAGCCATTACTATCTCATGGAAATAACTGCTTGTATTGCCAATCACTTTCATTACGAATATAAATCCCTCGTTCATGCAATCTAAATGCTCTGTCTTGCCAAAATTCAATACTAAGCGGAACTAAACGAAAACCAGACCAATGTTTCGGTCTTGGGACAGCACTAATTCCAAACTTAGCTATATATTTAGCAATTCTTCTCTCCAGTTCGAAACGTCCATTCATGTATTGTGACTGTCGTGAAGCCCAAGCTCCTATCTGACTAGTACGAGCACGACTAGAAAAATAAACATCAGCCTCGTCATCACTAACTGAAACAACATCACCATTAACACGAATTTGTCGAAGCAAACTTTTCCAATGAAAACAAAGAGATGCATGTGGATTAATATTTAATTCTTTACCCTTAAGACTTTCACAATTTGTATAAAAAACAAATCCTTTCAAATCGAATGCCTTTAACAAAACCATACGAACCGACGGATATCCATTTATATCACTAGTAGCTAGCGCCATTGCATTTGGATCGTTAGGTTCATGTTTTTTGGCCTCATTTAGCCATTTTCCAAAAAGAGCAATAGGATCACAATCAACCATTATTCATTGTTTCATAAGTTATTTATCAACTAAATTATCTTAATTAATAATAATTAATGCTTTTGCAACAAATTTAAATCTATACTAAAGAAGACAATCTTTAGTAGAATACTCATTTTCTAAATGACAATTTCTAATAATTAAAAATCACAAATCGTTACTAACATTTATACTGTAAATCTAAATATAAGTTGAAGGCATTAAGATCATTTAGTATTTATAAATTGACAAACATTTGTTGTATACATACAAAATGAATAGGTCTCCAAACCAGTTTATCTTAAGAAGTATCAGATCGATATCATTCTATTTTGATGATAATTTTCATCAAATCACTAATATTGAAGTGATAACAGATATTATCTTAAATTTAATATTTTAAAACAAAGATCTCAAAAAATAAATTTTTAGGCGAAATCAGATTACTTTATAAGCTTTATTATAAGTTTCTTTAATACACAAAATTTAGGGAATTGTTATGATTATCTCATCAAATCTTATGAACGGTAAAAAAGGTCTTGTTATGGGAGTAGCCAATGAGCGATCTATCGCTTGGGGTATTGCCAAAACAGTACATGAACATGGCGCAGAGCTAGCTTTCACTTTTCAAGACAAAACATTGGAAAAACGAATTCGTCCACTGGCCGAAAGCGTTAATTGTGATTTGATAATTCCTTGTGATGTTACAGACAATTCTAGTATCGATATTGTTTTTTCCACACTTTCTAAAAAATGGGGGAAATTGGATTTCGTTATTCATGCTATAGCTTATTCTGATAAGAAAGAACTAAGCTGTAAGTATATCGAAACATCACAAGAAAACTTCAATCAAACTATGTTAATCTCTTGCTATTCATTTACATCGATTGCAAGGAGAGCCGCAACATTAATGACAGAAGGAGGTAGTCTATTGACATTGACTTATTATGGCTCTGAACGAGTAATGCCACATTACAATGTCATGGGAGTAGCAAAAGCTGCACTTGAGGCTAGTGTTCGTTATTTGTCAGTAGATTTAGGTAGTAGCAACATTCGTGTCAATGCTCTATCAGCAGGGCCAATCAAAACCTTAGCATCATCTGCAATTGGTGACTTCCGCTATATTTTAAAATGGAATCAATACAATTCACCATTAAAACGTAATGTAACACTAAAAGATATTGGTAATTCAGGATTATATTTGTTATCTGAATTATCTAGTGGAGTTTCTGGCGAAATTCATCATGTTGATTGTGGTTATCACGTAGTTGGTATGAAGGATGTTGATGCTCCTGACATTTCTGTCGTAAAGTAATACTTTATGGCAGGGAGTAGCTTCGGAACTATGTTTCGTTTTACAACTTTTGGTGAAAGTCATGGAACTGCAATAGGTTGTGTGATTGATGGTGTTCCACCTCGAATTTTACTCAACGAAAATGATATTCAATATTGGCTTGATAGACGTAAACCTGGACAGTCAGATTTTACAACTAAACGAAATGAGACCGATACAGTAAAAATATTGTCTGGTGTGTTTGAAAATCAGACTACAGGAACTCCAATTGGTCTTTTAATAGATAATATCGATCAACGTTCTAACGATTATTCCAAAATTGCAGATCAATTTCGCCCAGGTCATGCAGACTATACATATCAAGCAAAATACGGCATTCGTGATTATAGAGGTGGTGGACGTGCATCAGCACGAGAAACCGCAATGCGCGTAGCTGCAGGAGCCATAGCTCGCAAAATTCTCAATAGTCTTGTACCTAATGGTATAACTATTCGTGGTGCAATGATTAAATTAGGACCATATTCTATCGATAGAATTCGCTGGGATTGGAAACAAGTCGAGAATAATCCATTTTGGTGTCCTGATGCTCAAGTAATAAATGAATGGGCTACATATCTTAATTCAGTATGCAAAAACGGATCTTCAATAGGTGGTGTGGTCGAGGTAGTAGCAGAAAATGTCCCTGTTGGTTTAGGATCTCCAGTTTATGATAAACTAGATGCAGATATCGCTAAGGCTCTAATGAGCATTAATGCTGTAAAGGGTGTTGAAATTGGAGATGGATTTGATGTAGTAGCCTTATCTGGAGAAGAAAATGCCGATACTATGCATATGTGCAATGATCGTCTTAATTTTCTATCCAATCATGCTGGCGGTATTATTGGTGGTATTTCTACAGGACAAAATATTATTGCGCGCGTAGCAATCAAACCAACCAGTTCAATTTCATCAAAACAAATATCTGTTGATTCACATAATCACAATGTAGAAATTTCAACAAATGGTCGCCATGATCCTTGTGTTGCTATTCGTGGTGTACCGGTAATTGAAGCTATGCTAGCAGTCACATTAGCTGATCACTTATTACGACATCGTGCACAATGCGGACTATAAAATATAATTTTAAATCTTATTTTTAAAAACCATATATTTAACTTCACTTATATGCGAATATCAATAATAGCATCTCGACGCAAATTATACATTCGTTGTTTCATTATGAGAAATAATTGCTCTTCCTCGAGTTTAGATCGAATATTATTACGTAACTGTAATTCATCTTTCATATCCATACGATCGCAAATGACGAACATATTTCTATAATCTCCACTATCAATAGATGAGCTAAGTTTCTTAAGCGTTAGATTTGGAATTAATTCAAAAATTGATGATGGAATTTCAGAATGTTTAATACTCTTATTAATTGTACATTCAGCAATATTAACTGTTTTTTTGATCATTTTTTTATAATCGTCACAGTTCTTACCAGATGTGATTGCATTATTAATTAAATTAATTTGTGCATTACGATCAATCTCATTTGATCCAGATAATATTGGTAATTTAATCATCATGATATCATAAATTGGTTCATTTTTTTCATTTTTGCTAATCACTCGTTTATCATGCATCAATAAAATATGATAACCATCATTCATTAAAATCGGTTTCGATATTTCACCCTTTTTTAACTTACTCAATGCTAATGATAATTCATTTTCCAATAAAACTTCATTTACCCAGCCTAAATTACCGTTATTTGTACCAATCCTACTAAATTGTTTGGATAGTTCAGAAAAAGAAGCCCCTTGATGCAATTGTTCTACTAAACTAGCAGCAAGAACTTTGGCATCACTTTGTTGTTTTTCTATAAAAATCTCAGAAATTAAATACTCTGATTTATTTTTAGATTTCAACTTTGATAAATGATTATCAATTTCTACTTCACCAATGTGTAGATATTTAACAAGATCATTACGTACTATTTGCCCCCAACTTAACTCAACATTGATCTGACGGCGTAGTGTTTCTAATTCAATACCTTTACTTTTTAATAAAAGCTCAAATGAATTAGGCAACATTCCATTCTTCTTTTCAAGATCAATTACTGCTGATGCAATTTCTTCTTTAGTAATACTTATTTTTAGACGCTTTGCTTCTTGCATTTTTAAACAATCGTCGATCGCGTTACGTAGCACATTTGAGCCAATCTTATTACGTGATTTTTTAGTATCTGGTAAATCTAACATGACCAATGTTAGAAGCATTTGCTGTTCAAAATCATGCAATGAAACAATGTCATCATTTACAACAATAGCAATTCTTTCTGTTTCTCTAGCTGTAAGTAAAGAAACATTACACAGTAATAAAAGAACCAATACAAAAAAAGATCTGAAAAATATCATCATGATCAATATTTATGCATGCACGTTAAATTTAGCTAGTGTCTTAAAATTTAATTGAAACATAACACAGTATCCCATCCTAACATTATTAATAGTAACACGATTCGAACCAACATCAGTTATAGCTGAAAAACATTCGTCTTCATAAATTAATCGAACTCCAGTATTTATTGATGAAGATATTTTATATTTAGCACCAATGTTCTGTGTTGTATAGAACTGTCCTGACCAATAGTTAGATATTTTTTTTGATAAAATCCCGTTTATCTGTTCTCGTTCTTTCTCATTAATATAATTATTATAACGATTAGAAAAAACATAGCTAGTTTGAAGATTAAATGATTGTGGTCCAATAGAAGCAATCAACTCACAGTGTCGAAGTTTCATGTTAGTTTTATCTAACTTGAATCCATAATGCATCGAAAAATTGGATACTGGCAAAATACCAACCTGACCAACAATATCTGAAAAATTATGATCAATTTCAGAATTTTTATAAAATCTTTTTTCTGGATGAACTTGATATAATTGACCAAGTACAAAATTTGCAGATCCAAATCCATGATTTGCAATAGTATATTGTCCGCCATAAGCAACTTTTGGTCCAGTCAGATCATAATTTGATCCGATTCCTGAAAGTGGTTTAAAAATATTTGTATTATCTAATTCAAAATTACTGTCTTCATTGAAAGTTTTAAAATTTCTAGTTTTTAAATTCCTATTTGGACTTATAGTAGCTACTATGATCGGTGACAGTATTTGTGAAGATAATTCATCAACTTTGGTAAATGGATACTGCAAATCTAATAATCCAATTGGAATAACACTGCCACTATTAATTTGCTTTTTATTATTTGTAATAACATGATCGCTATTATAGACATCAGTTCGTAGTATTGTGCTAAGTTTATAGATCACACCATTAGGTGATGTATGTGGTAAATTCCACGCGGTTACCACATTGATATTTCGACTATTAACACCTTTTTCACGAGTAACAGCCATGGAACGTATGTCAAAATTCCAGTAACTTCCAGTTCTACTAGGATCTCCAACATGACTATAAGTAATCAGGGGAAGCACTGTCGGTGCGCTCATTGTCGTTATATCAAAAGGTGCAATTATACTCTGAAATGAATACGCCTCTATTCCGGCATAGTCACGATAACTTAAATATTCTAAATATGGATGAATTGTCATATATGGTTGTAATGGTCGATAATCGAATATTGGTAAATAATATCGATTAGATGCCCTTTGAATAGTATATCCAGATCGCCATGTATTATTTAAATCAAAACGCGAATAAGCATCAATATGCCATCCGATCGTATTTTTCTTTTCAACAGCAGATTTTTGTATATTGGCTACGCTGATTCCTGTACTAGTACAACCATGATTATTGCGCCAACGATGTTTGATGGCTAATTGTTCGTAATTCTTTTTTTTATTTTGACTATACATAGGTGTTAAAACAATATCTTGATGAGAATTGATTACATAAAAATATGGGATACGTATACCGGTACCAATAACATTATTACTAATGAACGTTGGGTATAATATACCACTTTTACTATTTATCGTATGATCAACATGAGATAAATATGGTGTATAAGCAATTGGAACACCTCCAAATTCCAACCAAGCATCATCGTATTCAATTATATGTTCTTTATCATTATGAGTAATACGATTTGCCTTGACCTGCCAAAGCGGTGGCTTACCGATATCATTGCTACAAAGATTACAAATAGTGTAAACACCTTTATCAAAAACGCTACGATCGCTAGCTATATAGTTGCCAGCATTAGCTGCGATTCGTGCATTATTTGACATAAGTACGCGGATTCTCTTTGCTACTACATTTTTCATATCACCAGTCAATTCAACATAGTCAGCAAAAACTACATCACCAGTCTTTTCAGTTATGCTAACATTTCCAGTAGCTGTAATAATATCTAACTTCAAATTATACGATATGACATCGGCCAGAAGAATATTTCCGTCATGATCAATTTCAACATGACCGCGAGCAGTCACTGTATTGAAATCACGATCATGAACAATTTGATCGGCAATAATTAGATTAGATTGATTCGTAAATTTGTTCCAAGATTTTATATCTTTAGTAATTGAATTTTGAAAATTAATAGGTTTTTCAAACAAAACATCACTATTAATTGTTTGATCATCAAGTGTAGTTTGTTCGGCATTAACTGATAGGCTTAAAATAATAAAAACAATCGTAAATATACTCAATGAAAAGCAACATTGCATTGCATTACTCATCTATATTTACAAAAGAAGGTGCCTTTTTGAATGACGGTATTAAAAGAACCAAAACACCAATAAATGATAGAAATAAAGGAAACAAATAAATAAATGGAACTAAAGATAAATATCTCTGATTCATATTAAGAATGATTAACGCAACAATTTCTATCAAGATCATCAAAATAACCGCCAAAATCAATCTATTAATTTGACCTTTATGATTAATAGATTTGAATAAAAGACAGGTTAATGCCAATATAACGAAAGTAAAATTGTAAAGTGGTGATGCTAATCTTTGATGCCCTTCAGTACGAAATTGACGAAATTTAATCGATCCAACTTGTTCTTCAGTAACAGATAAAAGCTCTTTAATTGATTTTCCCATTACATTGCTTGATCGTTTTTCATTTTTATTCATAGACTCATCAAATTCCAAAGCATACTTATCAAAGTATAATACAGACAGGCGATCAGATCCACGTGTCACCTCTTGTTTAATACCATTAATCATCATGAGCTTTAAAGTGTCATTATCAGTTTTGACAAGTATTCCTGATTTAGACATCATAGTAATAGTATTTAATGAATTACGACTATCATAAACAATAATATCAGACATTTCGTCGTTCGAACTACGATTCTTTATATAGATCGTCAATCCTGTGCCTATTTGATTGAATCGCCCTTCCTGTATTATATTGCTTACATTTGAATTAAGTGACCATCGTAACTTGTGAAATTTTTCAAACACATGTGGAACTACCCAAATATTAAGAATAAGACCAAGTAACGTACTAATCGTAGCAAGAATCAAGGCAGGCTGTGCTATTGTCCAATAACTAAATCCTGTAGATTGTAATACAATTATTTCTTGATCATTAATCAACTTGTTATAAATAAATAGAACTACGATAAACAACGTTATTGGCAAAATAACAGTCAAAACGCTTGGCATAATAAAAAAGATTAATTCAAAAAAAATAATTACAGACGTTCTATTACTGACAGCTAATTCAATAAATCGTAACGACTGTGCCAACCCCATGATCACGGTTAAGCCACTGACGACAAATAACGTACTAACAACAAGTGAATGTAAAATGTATCGAACAATCAATAGCATTTACGATCTTTATTATGAATAAGTAAAAATTTGATTATTTAAAAATTTTTCCAGGATTCATTAATCCATTAGGATCAATAGAAGCCTTGATTCGTTTCATTAATGCCAATGCTAATGGTGCCTTATAATACTCTAATTCTTTTCTTTTAAGTTGACCAATTCCATGTTCAGCACTGATCGATCCATTCATCTTTATCACAAGATCATGAACAATTCTGTTCATTCGATCCCATTGGGAAAGGTAGCTTTTTCTATCAGCTCCAATTGGTTGGCTAAGATTGAAGTGAATATTGCCATCACCAACATGACCAAAAGCAACAACTCTAATTCCTGCCATTGCTGTTTCTACAGCAAGACTGGCCTGTCTGATAAAATCTGGAACAACTGAAATAGGAACTGATACATCATGTTTTATACTACCACCTTCGCTTTTTTGTGCCTCCGGAATGCTTTCGCGAATATGCCATAGTGCACGTTGTTGTTTATATGAAGAAGCAATTACAGCGTCTGCGATATAACCTTTCTCAATGGCAAAACTAAGCAGATTATTAAATCTATCACTAAGACATTCGTCATCCCGTGAAGATGATAATTCAATCAAAATATACCAATCATAATGCTCAACAAATGGATCAATAACATCTTGTGTATGAGCTATTGTCATATCTAAACAAATACGCGAAATCAATTCGAATGCACTAATTTGATCATTAGAAAATACGCGAAATTGCGAAAATAAAGAAATCACTGCATCAAGACTACTTAACGCACAAAACGCTGTTTGAATATCTCTTGGTTTTGGAAATAACTTAAGTACTGCAGCAGTGATAACACCTAACGTTCCTTCGCTACCAACGAATAGTTGTTTGAGATCATATCCAGTATTATCCTTACGTAAGCCTAGTAGACCATCCCAAATTTCACCATCTGGCAAAATAACCTCTAGACCCATCACAAGATCACGAGCATTGCCATAACGTAAAACACCTACACCACCAGCATTAGTAGAAATAATACCGCCGATCTGCGCACTTCCTTCTGATGGAAAACTCAAAGGAAACAGACATTCAACATCACTTGCTACCTTTTGAATCGTCTCTAGAACAACACCAGAATCAACTGTAATTGTAAAATTAATCGGATCTATAGCACGAATTTTGTTGAGTCGTGACAAACTTAGAATAATTTCAGTGCCAGAACTTGGTATTGCACCTCCACACAAACCTGTATTACCACCTTGTGGCACAATGCCAACGTTTTGTGAAGCACAAAGACGAACTACAGAAGAGATTTCAGATACAGAACTCGGACAAACAACTGCAATAGAACGTCCATGAAAAATTCCTCTTTCTTCTTCCAAATAAGGAAACATTTCAGAAGAATCTGTTATTATCCCATGTTTTCCGACGATATCAATCATGTACATTAAAAAATCTTTAGCCATAATTTTCTATCATTTCATTTTATTTAATTATCATCAATTTTTTTAATACCGCGCCGTAATCTATCATTGATTGCAAACCCGAGACCACCTTCAGGAATTGGCATGACAGCAATTGCAATATATTTATTACTATCAAGCTCACGAAGCATGGAAAATAAATTAGTAGCAGCTTCAGTCAAATCTCCTGAAACACTGAGATTTAATTGAGATTTTGTTGTAGGACCAAATGCCAACAACGCTTCACCCACACGTGGAGTTATAACATTCATACGAATAGGCAGTGATGGTATATAATCATCGTATTTTAAAGAAGAATTCATTTGATCATAATCTGAAATCTCTATTATTCCTAATATGTCTTTTAGGGCTTCAAGTGTAACACCACCAGGGCGCAATAAAGTCGGTACTTTTGTAGAAAGATCTATTACAGTAGATTCGATACCAACACGACAAGAGCCACCGTCAAGAATCATATCTAAATTACAAATTAAGCTTTCAACTACATGCTGTGCCGTAGTTGGACTAATATGTCCAGAAACGTTTGCACTAGGGGCGACAATTGGGATGTTTACAATTTTCAACAGAGCTAATGCAACTTTGTGATTCGGAACACGAACTGCAATGTTATTTGATCCAGCAGAAACAAGTGATGAAATTGATGATCTATCTTTACTAGGTAACACCATAGTTAATGGACCAGGCCAAAACTGCATTGCCAGTTTTTTAGCAAGATCGCTTATAATAACAATTTTTTTAAAAGCATTAATGCTTGAACCATGCACAATTAATGGTTTAAAAGATGGCCGATTCTTTACAGAAAAAATTTTAGCAACTGTATTATCATTGGTAGCATCGCCACCTAATCCATAAACAGTTTCTGTGGGAAATGCAACCAATGCGCCAGAACGCAATAGATTTGCAGCCTCGAGAATTGCGACAGCAGTAGGATTTGTAATATGCATGCATTGCCCCGAATTTCAACATAGTAAATAAACATGCTAAACCATAAAATAGAGCATACAAACTTTTAATTTAAATTACAGATATATGATGTAGGAATTCCACAAGCAACAAATGGTGGGTTATTAAATTTTGGCTTACCATAAAAAAGTTGCGCACCATCAAATAAACAAATACTACCACCAGCAGCTTTAAGAATGGCATGCGCTGCAGCAGTATCCCATTCCATAGTTTGTCCAAACCTCGGATATAGATCTGCTTTTCCCATTGCAATCAGTGCAAATTTCAAAGAACTACCAAGATTAAGAATTTTTGTAACATTAAATTGTTTTATAAAATTATCAAATTTATTTGAATCATGAAAATCTCTGCTAGAAAGTACAGTTATTCCGTTACATGGTACAGATCGACAGGAAATAACTGTTGATAATCCTTTCTGTTCTTCAAGTGTGGCACTGCCAGGAATGCCAGAAAACAAGAGATCAAAAATTGGAACATATAAAACGCCAAGACATGGCTCTCCATCCCAGATCAAACCAATATTAATTGTAAATTCATTACTATGCTTAATAAATTCATTAGTTCCATCTAATGGATCAACTAGCCAAAATCTACCATCAGACACATCAACTTTCATTCCTCTTGACATAGATTCTTCTGAAACTATCGGAATATCTGGAATAATATGAGATAAGGCATTAATAATTATAGCTTCAGAACACAAATCAGCTTCAGTAATAAAAGATTCATCACTCTTTTTAGAAATTAAAAAATCTCTATTATAAATATCAATAACAGCAGCACCAGCATCACGAATTAAAGATTTTACATAAGGAAGTATTCGGCAACAATCAATCACAAAAGAAACATCTTTCAGATTTTTCGCATATCTCCAGTTTGAGCAAAAGCCCTATGCCAAGAAAATGCTTTTTCCAAAACTTGTGGAGTTTGCCCTCCACGATTCAATGCTTCATAAAAATAATCATTTAATGCGTCTTTATAAAATGGATGAGCGCAGTTTTCGATAACTACTTTTGCTCGTTCACGTGGTGCCAAACCACGCAAATCAGCCAAACCTTGTTCAGTAATCAGCAAATCTACATCATGTTCAGAATGATCAACGTGACTAACCATCGGAACAATCGACGAGATATTACCATTATTAACGATTGATTTTGTTATAAAAATGGTTAGATAAGCATTTCTAGAAAAATCACCAGAACCACCAATTCCGTTCATTATATGAGTACCACCAATATGTGTAGAATTTACATTACCATAAATATCAGCTTCTAGTGCTGTATTAATAGCAATCAGCCCTAGACGTCTTATTACTTCAGGATGATTGCTAATTTCTTGTGGACGTAATAACATATGTTTTTTATAGAATTTTAAATTACCTAAAAAACGATCCCAATATTCTTGTGTCAATGAAAAAGCAGTAGCGGAAACAAATTTCAACTTTTCTGAATCTATTAAGTCAAACACAGAATCTTGAATAACTTCAGAATACATGGTTAGATCATAAAATGGGCAATCAATAAACCCGCGTAATACCGCGTTAGCAACAGCACCAACACCTGATTGCAACGGATTCAGACAATTGCTCAATCTACCAATCTTCACTTCGTGTTTAAAAAATTCTATCACATGATTGGAAATTGCTTGAGTATCAACATTTGAAGATTCTAACTTAATTGGACTATCACGTTTATTTGAAATAACGATAGCAACAATTTTTTCTGGATCAACCGGAATATAATGTGTTCCTATACGAGAATCAGGTGAAATCACTAAAATAGGATCCCTGGCAGGTCGTTGAGTTGGAATATATATATCGTGCATACCTTCAAGATCATCAGGTTGTGCTAAATTAATCTCAACAATAATTTTATTAGCATTGTTAACAAAGCTTGCTGAGTTACCAACCGAAGTCGTTGGTACAATACCACCATTTTCGGTAATAGCCGTTGCCTCAATAATCGCAATGTCTATTGTAGGAATTTGATTATTACATAATAATTCAGCAACGTCAGATAGATGCTGATCAATATACATAACCTCTCCAGCATTAATTGCTTTTCGTAAAGTAGGATCGCTCATATATGGCATACGTCGTGCAATAATTCCTGCTTTAGTTAATTCACTATCAATTTCATCACTAACCGAAGCTCCTGTCAGTAGATTGATCTTAAACTTTTTGTGATGAATTCTTTCAGTTAGCGCTTTTGGTAAAATCTTAATATCTCCAGATTTTGTAAACCCTGATATACCAATTGTCATTCCATCAGTAATCAATTCAGCAGCTAATTCTGGCATTACAATCTTATTATTCAAAGAAGGCATACGAATTCGATCCATACAAACATTCCCTTCATTCATATGAAAGACATTCCAAACACTGATAAAAACATTATGGCATCAATTATAATTGTATGACTTTTAGTATTTGAAAAATGTATTTACACATATAAACTGCTATATCAGCATCAAAACCAATATCGATATTTAATTCGACAAAAACATTAAGGTATTCTAATCAAATCACTAATTACATAATACATGTGTAATATTCACTAATAATTAATTCTATATTAACAGCTAAATATATACAGCTACACTAGATCATATCGTCTTTTCACGATATATAAGATGGCTGGGGCGGGAGGATTCGAACCTCCGAAATCACGGGATCAAAACCCGTTGCCTTACCGCTTGGCTACGCCCCAATATAAAATCTAATAATATTTCAGAATTTCACACAAACATTGTTGATCTGCAGTTAAGTATTATTATTTTCTTAAATAACAATTATAATTTTTAAAAAAATAAGTGCGTCGAAATTAATTTTTTGAAAAAAATTATTCATATATTTTTATATACAATATGTTTTTAGTGGCCCAAAACCATTGAAATTCACTGCAGAATAACTGGCAGTATAAGCACCTGTAGTCATAATCAACACTTTATCACCAACCTTTAGAGAAAGTGGCATTTGATATTGAAAAATCTCATAAAGAATATCTGCTGAATCACATGTAGGACCGGCTAATACTACTGGACCTGTTATACCATCACCTGGCGCTTGAATACTATATTTGATTGACTCGTTCATAGTCTCAGCTAATCCTCCAAATTTACCAATATCAAGATAAACCCAACGTACATTCTCATCGTAGGATTTATTCGAAATTAGTACAACTTCTGATTCAATAATCCCAGCATTACCGATCAGAAATCTACCTGGCTCCATAATCATCAGAGGCATTTTATTGCCAAAATACTTTACCATTGCACTCATAATAGCATCAGCATGACTGTTAATCGAAGCAATATTATCATTCAAATAACGTGTCGGTAAACCACCACCCAAATTAATCACCTTAAGTTCAATACCAGCTTCATTCAGCATGAAAAACAGCCTAGCAGTCTTGCCTATAGCGATATCCCATTGGTCAATCCTAGTTTGTTGTGATCCAACATGAAAGGAAATTCCATATGGATTTAGCCCTTTTTCTTGTGCTTCGATCATTAAGTCTCTAGCCATTTCTATATCGCAACCAAATTTTTTTGATAATGACCAATCAGCACCTTCACAGTTAACCAATAATCGACAAAACACATTAGATGTTGGTGCAGATTGAGCAAGCTTTTGCAATTCTATTTTAGAATCAAATGCAAACAGTCTTACACCATGATCATAAGCCCAGGCAATATCCTTTTGTTTTTTAATAGTATTACCAAACAAGATTCGATCTGTAGTTGCACCTGCAGCAATTATCTGTTCAATCTCTTGACGACCAGCTGCGTCAAAACACGATTTTAAATCAACCAACAAAGAAATTACTTCTTTAGCTGGATTAGCTTTCACAGCGTAAAAAATTTCGACAGCAGGTAAAAAATTCCTCATAGCATTGTAATTATTAACAATTACATCTAGGTCAACAATGAGACATGGTGTTGACGGCTGTTGTTCAGCCAGAAACCGAAGGATCTTTGTAGTCATCGCACTCCATGTAAATAAAAAGAGGCACTAAGGGACAAAATCTAATAATATTATTAATGATTGTAAAAACATTACGATAATCTTTTAAAATACGTATTTTCCAAAATAGAGACTGGTAATAACATCATAATTTAGACAAGTCCACTATAAATGATACGATACAAAAATATACGGATATAAATCTTTTTAGAAAAATTATATATCTGTTTTAGCAAAAAATACGTCTTTAAAATAAAATAAGACACTTTTACAACAACAAAATAGAATCTTTTACTTTTTAAAAAATAATTTTTATTCAGAGATCAGTCCAGTTACAGGACTACTAGGATTTGTATAGAACTTCTTTGGTATACGACCACCTAAATAAGCCAATCTACCTGCTTCAACGGACAAACGCATAGCATTAGCCATAACAATAGGATTTTTTGCTTGTGCTATAGCTGTGTTCATAAGCACACCGTCACATCCAAGCTCCATAGCAATTGTAGCATCTGATGCAGTACCAACACCAGCGTCGATCAACACTGGCACCTTTGCCTGCTCAACAATCAAACGAATGTTCATATAATTCTGAATGCCTAATCCTGAGCCTATTGGCGCACCTAATGGCATAATCGCACAACATCCAAGATTTTCAAGTTTTTTTGCAAAAACTGGATCATCCGTACAATAAACCATTACTTGAAATTCATCCTCAATTAATATTTCAGCGGCTTTTAACGTTTCAATCATATTTGGATAAAGACTTTTTTGATCTCCCAAAACTTCCAATTTAACCAAATTCCAACCTCCAATTTCACGAGCCAATCGTAATGTACGCACTGCATCATCGACCGTAAAACAACCTGCTGTATTTGGTAAAAAAATATAATCTTTTGGACTAATATAATCGACTAACATTGGCTTTGTTGGATCTGTAAGATTGATTCGTCTTATAGCAACAGTAACAATTTGAGCACCAGATGCTTTAATAGCAACAGCCATTTCTGAAAAATCTTTATATTTACCTGTTCCGACCAACAAACGAGATCGAAATTGTCTTCCAGCAACAAATAACGGATCATCATCAATCATGATAGAGCGCCACCACCAATAAAATAAACAATTTCAAGTTTATCTCCATCATTAATTATAATTTGATCGTATGTAGATTTAGGAACAATCTCTAGATTACGCTCAATAGCAACTTTACTATGATCTATACCAAATTCTTTTAATAGAGCTTCTAAAGAAAGTGATGTCTTAAAATTATGAATTTTACCGTTTATAGTAACTAACATGAATTTCAACTAGTTGCACTTATAACATCAAAATATAAATTGAATAAAGATTAATGATATTGATCATCAATCTTTAACACTCAATCATTAATTGCACAAAGTAACATCTGTGATATAATTATTTCAATCTAATTATTTAGAGACATTTTTATAGAAAGTGAATTAAAATTTACAAAACATAATTACAAAATAAATGTTATCATGCACTGATTTCACTATTTCTCAACAATGAGGCATAATGACTAAAAGTAATATAGATAAAGAATCAATTCGTTCGTTAGCCACGCTGTTAGAAGAAAATAATTTGACCGAAATTGAATATAAAGTTGGTGATATTCGAATAAAGGTAGCACGTAACAGTACACCAATTTCCCTTACACCTTCATCAAATAATACAGTCACTATTATTGATACGCCAACGACATCGAAAGATACCTCAGATCTGACCAATCATCCTGGTACTATAAAATCACCAATGGTCGGTATTGCTTATTTATCTCATGAACCAAATGCACCAAATTTCATCAATGTCGGTGATACAGTTGTAGAAGGTCAAACATTGCTTATTATTGAAGCAATGAAGACGTTCAATACCATTCATTCACCAAAAAACGGATTAGTTGAAGCTATATTGATCGAAAATGGTCAACCATTAGAATTTGGCGAACCTATGTTGATTATCAGTTAAACATGTTCGAAAAGATTCTTATAGCTAATCGTGGTGAAGTTGCACTTCGTATTCATCGCGCTTGTCGTGATATGGGTATTAAGACCGTAGCAGTTCACTCTACTGCCGATCACGATGCAATGCATGTACGTTTAGCTAACGAATCAGTGTGCATTGGGCCACCAGCAGCCAGTGACAGTTATTTAAACACAGCAGCGATCATAACCGCAGCAACTATCACCAATACAGATGCCATCCATCCTGGATATGGCTTTCTATCAGAAAATGCTGATTTTGCTCAGATGGTTGAAGATCATGGAATCACTTTCATCGGACCATTGCCAGAACATATTCGCATTATGGGCAATAAAATTACGGCCAAACAAGTTGCTCAAGAGGCTGGTATTCCATGTGTTCCTGGTTCAAACGGTTCGATTGATTCTGAAGAGGAAGCTTTGCTTCTAGCTGAGTCTATTGGCTATCCAATTCTAATTAAAGCAACAAGTGGTGGTGGTGGTAAGGGTATGAAAAGTGCTGATAATAAAGATCAGTTAATTGAAGCTTACCGAATAGCAAGACGTGAGGCTAATGTAGCTTTTGGTAACAGCGAAGTTTATATGGAAAAATATCTACAGCGACCTCGCCACATTGAAATTCAAATTCTATCTGATATTCATGGAAATGTAGTTCATTTAGGTGAGCGCGACTGTTCATTACAACGTAATCATCAGAAAATGCTAGAGGAAACACCATCACCAGCATTAAATTTTGAGATGCGTGAAAAAATCAGCAGGACTGCTTGTCAGATGATTCGCCATCTTGGCTATCGCAATGCTGGTACAATCGAATTTCTATATGAAAACAGTGAATTTTATTTCATTGAAATGAATACACGATTACAAGTCGAACACCCTATCACAGAAGCGATTACTGGTATAGATATAGTTCGCGAACAAATTCGTATTGCAACTGGCGCTCCTTTAGGTTTTACTCAAAGTGAGATTAATTTCTCAGGACATGCGATCGAATGTCGTATCAATGCTGAAGATCCAAAAACCTTTATCTCTTCACCTGGGAGAATTAGTAAGTTTCATACACCAGGAGGTCTTGGCGTACGTGTAGATTCTGGACTTTATTTAGGTTACACTGTTCCACATAATTATGACAGTAATATTGCTAAACTAATTGTTCATGGTAAAACTCGAAATGAATGCTTGATGCGATTGCGTCGTGCTTTAGATGAATTTGTTATAGAAGGTGTAAAAACTACTGTTCCATTACAAATGGAATTAATTAGCGATTCTGATTTTATCAATGGTAAATATGATATTCATTGGTTAGAACGACTAATTAATGACAAAAAATTCATAGAAAATTAATATTTATAAAGTAAAAAGCTACTTAAATGTTATTTAATGATTAATTGTAAAAACAAATATCTTCAATTATCATAATAGTAGATACTAGTTTAAGAAAGATTATTAATAATACATTAACTATTAAAACAAATATTCAATTAATGTCAGATGAAAAACTATCATCATCAAATTTACTACAAACAAATCGTATTATAATAATTGCTAACACGATAATCAAAAAGATTCTACATAGAAACCCGATCAATCCAGCAGTTTTAGATCCAACTATTGTTTCTCCGTAGAGAATTGATCCAAAATCACTGCCAATAAAACCAACGATCAAAGCACTGACAATAGGATGATCAGCAAGAAATATATTAACCTTACGTGGCTGCTGTGGAATATAAAGCTTTGATTCAGTTGAATTTGACTTTAATTCGACAAAAACTTCAGGTCTTGGCATTGCAGATAATGGTGTTGGCTTAGAATGCTTTGAAGAAATACCAGTAGATTTGACTTCATTTTTTGACTGAATTGAAGCAATCAAAGATAATGATTGCTTTTCTGTCATATCATTATTATCTACTATATATTCTTTGAATAAATGATGAACGTCTAATGCATTATCATCGTAAATTTTGATTTCAGTAGCATAAGAAACCTTGTTCAAAAACATTACAAGAAGCAAACTTGCTAACATTGCAATATATATTGAATTAATAATTCTTAGATAAGAAAACAAAGCTTCATACTCAAAATAAAATCACTTAATCCATATGACAAAATTGCTTCAACTATATTTTATATAAAAATGATCTTTTTTAAAAAGAAAAGTTTATTACAATTTTTTATAAAGACTTTGATGTGTTTTTACAATTCAAGAATCTTACTATCTATAAAATAACTTTAGCTTATAAATAAACAATATCTTTTAATAATCGTATAACAATCTTAACTTGAAAACAAAATCATTGATTGCATCTTCTTTGTTATTACTTCTTAAGTACGATACAATCAATCTTAATTTTGTTCTTTAATATTTGCTCACGATTTATCTTTAATTAATATTTTTAGAATGACTATTCTTACAATCTAGCACCCAAATATCGTAAACTGGATGTTCAAGTGCTGAAAGTGATGGACTAGAAACGAACATCCAACTCTTAAATAGGTTAATTACTGTTTGTCCATCACGAGCCTCCCATATATCAAGAAAAGCAGCTGTTTCTGATTGTTCTTCTGATGATCGTTTATGACATGCATGAGCAACAATTCCTAAAGTACCAAAATTAATCTGTGTTTCTATCGGTGCTTTAATTGTAACAACTCTTCCAGTAACTTTATCCAATCCTCGTAAAATAGCGGTATCAAATACTAGATCAGTCGCATTTACATCAAATGATCCAAAAATCAATACAGCTACAATAACTAAAATATTTTTAAGAATAGAATTATTCACTTATTAAGTGTCTCACTAGAAGATGACTGATTATTTGTAGTCATAAAAATGACTTCTCCAATCATTTCTTCAATCGATTTAAAATTCTTGGTATTACTAATTATACCATTTGACGGAATAATCTGTTTACTACGACCAGGCGTTAACATGATGAATTTTCCACCAAGTAAACTATCACTTGAAACCATTGCAACTGTGTCGACAGGAAGATTGATTCCATTACGAATCGACATGTGGATTACTGCATTGAAATTAACCGGATCAATTGTTTGATCTATTACAGATCCAACTTTTATACCGTTAATTCGTACTTCACTACCATTCTCTAAGCTTCCAACTCTAGAAAAAAAAGCTTTCAGAGGATACCCTTTCACAACACCGAAATCGACATGTAAATAGATGAATATCAAAAAAAATCCAACTACAAAAAGAACTATGGCACCCATAATGATCTCAATAAGATTCCTATTCATTGTGATTTATTGCAACTTTGTTGCTATCCTTTTTGAAACTTAATGCTTAACTTTGATTTGAGTAATAATAAGTTCAAGTAAATTTTGAAGGTTTATTGAATCTTGGGTATGATGAAATTTTTCTCTTGGTTTAAGGTTAATTTTAGCAACACCAGGTTGTAGTTCAATAAACTTTGCACCAAAAAGACCGTCTGTATGAATTGAAGCTACACTATCTGTAGGTACAGACACATTGGCAGTTATATGCATGTTAATTACGGCACGAAAACTTTGATCGAGTGATCTTGCAACAACTTTTCCAATACTAATACCACATAATCTAACATCGCTACCAATAATGATTCCATCTGACTTTTCAAACCGTGCTATCAAATCATATCCAGATACTGGTAATTGATTGATTTTAGTATATGTCAAGACAAACATTAAAATACCAATAACAACACAAGCACCAACTATAGCTTCTTTGTAGGAGCTAATATTATTGATACATCTCCTAATCATAATTAATCACACAACATTTCATTTATTGTTCAACAGCTACTAGTTGATACGAGTTAACTTAAAAAATATCTAAAATTAATTACTGACTAAATACTATGCAAACTAATAATTTCTAATTACGTTTTGTGTTCACTTAACTCTAGTTTAATCAAAAATATACAAATATTGTTATTGATCAAAACATCATTCAATACTTTTTTTAAGTCATTAAAATATCAAACCAAATTTTGTCATTCTTATTTACTACAATCATAATATATTTAATTGTTCCGTATTTTATCAATATACTTTTATTAATTAAAATTGACTACAGATAATATATAATACGTATAAAATTATGAAAATTTATCCAATGTCAACTAATATCATTTGTTCAAATCTTTTAAACAATAGTAAAGATCAAATAATTCGTCTTGGTAATTGTAAAAAGGGTTGGAGTGGAATAGTAAGTAATTTAACCTTTATAGAAGGACTCAATATAGATTGGTATGAATTTGAAGAAAGACTTCTTGAGATGGGTTTTATTGAAAATGCTGAAGTTAAAATATTATATGAAGGCCTAATCAAACACGATCCAATAGCTGTTCTTGTAAATGAAACTATCGTTGCTATAAGACGTTCTGACGCCTTAACAATTATCGTTCGTCCATTGTAAATGTTATCCATTCCAAAAATAGCTCTTGTTGGTTGCCCAAATTGTGGAAAAAGCACACTATTCAATGTACTGACTAGTAATCATCAAGAAACTGCAAATTATCCTGGCGTCACAGTAGATTCTAAGATTGGGTCGTTAATCACACCACAAGGGAAGACAGTTAATTTATTAGATTTACCTGGAACTTATTCTTTAAATGGTCACAGTCCAGATGAAATTATAACACGTGACAACATTCTAGGTCTATTTGATAATGAAATTGCCCCAGTAGCGCTGATCTGTGTCGCAGATGCTACTAATATGCGTATGATATTTCGATTGATTCTAGAATTACAAGCAATCAATCGTCCGTTGATATTAGCTATTAATATGACCGATATCGCTAAACGTCATGGTTACAATATTGACATAAATCGCCTATCTATCGAACTAGGAATTCCAGTAATACCAATTATTGCCGTTCGTAAAGTTGGTATTACTTCATTATTAACAGAAATTGATCGGCTTATCGAATCTAATTTAACTAACACTTTTGATAGAATAATTTGGGAGAAACCTACTAATCAGGAAATTCGCAACTCGTATAAAAAAGCAACATATATTTTTAATACATGCATTTTTAGTTCTAATGATAAATATTTAACGATGCAAATAGATCGTATTTTGTTACATCCAGTTTTTGGCATAGTGATTCTTCTTGGTAGTTTTTTTTTCATATTTCAAGCAGTCTTTACTTGGTCTGCGTTGTTAATAAACGGTATTAAAACGATCTTCAATTTAATCATCACTCAAATTCAATGTATGATGTTGGATTGTCTACTTCGTAGTTTAATAATTGATGGGTTGATCGCAGGTGTTGGTAATGTAGTGGTATTTTTACCACAAATATTAATTTTATTTTTATTTATTATTTTGTTAGAAGATACTGGCTATATGGCAAGAGTAGCCTTCATATTAGATCGTCTAATGGGAAGTGTTGGTTTAAATGGTCGTTCTTTTATTCCTTTATTATCTAGTTTCGCATGCACTATTCCAGGCATGTTAGCAACTCGCACTATTAAAAATCAAAAAGATCGTCTAACAACTATTCTAATAGCGCCTCTAATGACATGTTCGGCTCGAATCCCTGTATATACGATGATCATTTCGACTTTCGTGCCACAAAAAAATTTCATAGGTATTTTTAGTCTTCAGGGATTAATAATGTTTGCTCTTTATGCAATAGGGATCATTTTTGCTTTAATTGTTGCTTTAATTATGAAACGATTGATATGGCATCAAACCTCAGAACCATTTTTAATGGAAATGCCAAATTATAAATGTCCACAATTTAAAAAAATAGCATTAAGTTTATGGTATCGAGCAACAATCTTTCTATTGCATATTGGTAAGACAATTCTTGTTACAATGATTCTTATTTGGTTCTTAAGTTCTTTTCCTAGTGCCCCTCAAAACGCAACCGAACCATCTATAAACTATTCAATTATTGGTATGATTGGACATTTGATTCATCCAATTTTTGCTCCGATCGGCTTTAGTTGGCAGATCACAGTTGCCCTGATTTTTGGTATTGTTGCTCGTGAAGTTGTAATTGGAGCATTAGGTACAATCTATGCTCTTGATATTACAAGTAAAAATATAGATACAACATTACAATCAATATTGGCAACTTATTGGTCGTTACCAACTGCTTTTGCTCTATTAGCTTGGTATGTATTTGCACCACAATGTATTTCAACTATAGCAATGATTAAGCATGAAACGCATTCTTTAAGATGGCCAATCTTTTTGTTTATTTATACATTTGTCCTAGCTTATATGGCAGCATTCCTTACATTTCATATCACGACATTAATAATAAAATAATTTTGATATCGTTTTTTTCTTAAAAAACATCTGTAAATTTATCAAATTTACATTAATTATTAATATAATAGTTTCAAGAATAATAAATCTCATAAATGACTTATTATTAGAATAACAATAAAAACATCTGCAAGAAATTATTTGTATAATCTATTGTTAGAAATAATTTTTTATAAATTAGAAATAAAAATAACCTATTTTATAAAATTCTAATTTTTATATAAAAATCACAATCAATTTGATTATATCAAAAATGAATCAACATAAATACAACTCAAAGATGAATTCTCAAAATACAATAATTAGATCCTTTAATACTCTAGATAATCAAATTCCAATATTCAAATATCTATTAGTAGTATTATAATCTTTAATTATTTAATGACATAGTTAGCTATATTTGCATCTTTATAAAAAGTTTGAATTGTCTCTAATGAATATTGTTCTAAATTTTTATTTACGATTGACAATTTATTAAGAATATCGAGAGTCACAGTAATTATATGACATCCGATATCATTTGCTTGAAATATGTTTAACAGCTCGCGCGGGCTAGCCCATATCAATTCTACCTTTGGCTTGTCTTTTAAAATTTTAACAGCTTCAGTCATTAATGGTACTGGATCAATACCAGTATCGGCAATTCTGCCAGCAAATATCGAGATTATAACAGGCATGTCATCACGAAGTGATCTTGTGATAGCATTAATTTGATCAAGCGTAAAAACTGCAGTAATATTAACCATTACTCCAGTAGCAGACAACCGTTCGATAATAGGTCCAATAAATTCGCCTTTTGTAGTAGTTACAGGAATCTTAACATTTACATTTTTCCCCCACGAGGCAATGATTTTTGCTTGAGCTTCCATAGTTAATAAATCATCAGCGAAAACCTCTAGTGATAGAGGATGGTTTGGAACCAATGAAATTAACTTACGAGAAAAATCCTCATAATCTAAAATACCTGCCTTACGCATTAGCGTAGGATTTGTTGTAAATCCCTTAATTAGCGGATTAGTGCAAAGTTTTAATATGCTATTCAGATCTGCTGTATCGGCAAAAATTTTAATTTTTAATTTATTAATCAAAACTAATACCTCTTTATTTATGCCTGTCTTTATCAATATCAAAATTACATATAGATTAAATTTAACTATAATTATAGATAATAGCGTTTCTTATTTTACATCAAACAGCCCTTCGTCTTGAAACTATTCAACATAAACCATCATAGCATTCTCATAAGTAATTCGAAATAATACAAATATATTATAAACTAAATATATTATTACATCTTTGTTATTAATTTATTAAATAACAAAGATGTAAATTAATATTTATGAAATTATAATTCAATCTTTAATCCAGATTCAGCTAGTTGATATATTAATATATCTTTTAATCGCAACATTCCTTCTTTTGATGTTGATTCGCATCTAGCAACCAATGCTGCTTGAGTATTTGATGCTCTAA
>JAITNJ010000026.1 GCA_031290545.1 Rhodospirillaceae bacterium
GTAGGATCAGCTAATCCAGCACGCGAACGACGTACTGCATTAGCAATAGCAATAATAGCTTCGTCTTGACCTATTACTCTAAGACGTAAATCTTCTTCCATGTGTAGTAGTTTAGTTCTCTCTCCTTCTAACATCTTATCTATTGGTATATTGGTCCAGCGTGAAACTACTGCTGCGATATGTTCCTCTGTAACAATTTCTGCTGTTAGATGATTAGAATCATCACTTTCTTTTTTTGTAAGTTTTAACTCTAATTCCGGTATGACGCTATACAACAATTCTCCAGCTCGTTCGTAACGTCCTTGTCTTTGCGCAATATCTACTTCAGATCGTGCTTGATCAATGCGCTCCTTAATTTTTGTTGATTCAGCCAATTCAGCTTTTTCTGATTTCCAACGAGTCGTTACTTCTGATGATTTTTCTTCTAGTTCAATTAATTCTATTTCAAGACGAGTCAAGCGCTCTTTTGAAGCTAAATCAGATTCTTTTTTCAATGCCTCACGTTCAATTTTTAATTGAATTATTCGACGGTCTAGTTCGTCTAATTCCTCTGGTTTCGAATCAATCTCCATACGTAAACGGCTAGCAGCCTCATCTACTAAATCAATAGCTTTATCTGGTAAAAACCGATCAGTAATATAACGATTTGATAAAGTTGCCGCTGTTACTAACGCTGCATCTCCAATACATATACCATGATGTAATTCGTATTTTTCCTTAATGCCACGCAAAATTGAAATAGTATCTTCAACAGTTGGCTCATTTATAAAAATCGGTTGAAACCGCCTAGCTAAAGCAGCATCTTTTTCTACATGATTTCGATATTCGTTAAGTGTTGTTGCTCCAACACAATGCAATTCTCCACGTGCCAAAGCTGGCTTTAATAAATTAGAAGCATCCATTGATCCTTCTGTGGCACCAGCACCAACCAAAGTATGCATTTCATCAATAAACAAAATAATATTACCAGATGAAGCGATTACTTCGCTTAATACAGCCTTTAATCGTTCTTCAAACTCACCACGAAATTTAGCACCAGCTATTAAAGCGCCTAGATCAAGACTTAATAATTTTTTATTTATGAGTGATTCTGGAACATCATTATTTACGATTCTTAAAGCTAATCCTTCGACAATCGCAGTCTTTCCTACGCCTGGCTCTCCAATTAGCACTGGATTATTCTTAGTTCTACGCGACAGAACCTGAATAGTTCGTCGAATTTCTTCTTCACGCCCTATTACTGGATCTAGTTTACTCTCCAATGCTTCCTTGGTTAGATCTCGTGCATATTTTTTTAAGGCATCATAATTATTTTCAGCATTAGCACTGTCAGCCTTATGACCTTTACGAATATTTTCTATAGAATGATTTAATGCTGTTATATTAACACCTGCAAAAATTTTAGAAGTTGATTCTGTTAGAGTTAATGCTAATAACAAATGTTCTGATGTTATGAAAGAATCACCAGCTTTATCTGAAAGTTTCTTAGCCTGTTCAAATAAAATTGCTGTTGCTTGATCTAAGAAAATTTGCCCATTATTACTTCCTTCAACACGCGGAATCTTTGACAGCTCTACCTCAGTTGCCTTTAATACTTTTTCTGGATTACCGCCTGCTTGTTTAATCAGATTAGCAGCAAAACCGTTATCATCGTCAAGCATAACTTTTAGCAAATGTTCTGGCACAATGCGTTGATGATTACTACGAATTGCTAATGATTGTGCTGCTTGTATAAATCCTCTTGATCGTTCAGTAAATTTTTCAAAATCCATTGTATTTCTCTTTATTATTCGTTAAATATTCAGATCAACAATAGATAATAATGTAGTATTAAAATATTATTTTTCTATTAAAAACAAATATTTATCTAAATAATTCAATTACCTATTTGTATTTAGACAATGATTCTTCTTCCAAATAGTAGTTGTATCTATAAGATAATCATTAACTAAATATGTAATGCAGATTCTACAATTAAAAACAAAATCATTTTTATATTACAATTCAATGAATTTTTTTGATGCTAGTAATATAAATCCAATGGTTAATAGAAGGACTGAAAAACAACGATTAAATGTTTTTGAAAAAAGACGTATGATATTGTCTATAAATTTATACGAATCATTTCTTCACGAATGATCTTTTGAATGAAAAATATTTAAATACAATTAGAAAAGTTTTTTATTAAAAACTACAGCAAATATTTTTTTAAATATTGTCCAGTAAAACTTTCTGGTGTGTCAGAAATTTTTTCAGGGGTACCTGTAGTTACAATACTTCCGCCGCTATCTCCGCCATCAGGACCAAGATCAATTAGCCAATCAGCAGTTTTAATGATATCTAAATTATGCTCTATAACCAAAACAGTATTTCCAGTATCAACTAATGCATGTAATATTTCTAGTAAGTTTTTTATATCCTCAAAGTGTAGACCAGTTGTTGGCTCATCTAGAATATACAGAGTCTTTCCGGTAGATCGACGTAATAACTCCTTAGCTAACTTAATTCTCTGTGCCTCACCTCCAGAAAATGTGGTTGCTTGTTGGCCAAGACAAATATAGCTCAACCCAACTCTTTTTAATGCCTCTAATTTATCTCGAATTGCTGGTATAGCTCTAAAAAAAGAAGCTGCTTCTTCAACAGTCATATCAAGTATGTCAGCTATATTTTTACCCTTGAATGTGATATTCAGGACTTCTCGATTATAACGTTTTCCTGTACAAACGTCACATTTGACATATACGTCTGACAAAAAATGCATCTCTATTTTAATGATTCCATCACCTCGACATGCTTCACAGCGCCCACCCTTAACATTGAAACTGAAACGACCAACATTATATCCACGAGCCTTTGCTTCTGGCAAAGAAGCAAACAAATCTCTAATCAAAGTAAAAACACCAGTATAAGTAGCTGGGTTAGATCGTGGAGTTCTACCGATTGGAGATTGATCAATACCTATAATTTTATCAATATTTTCAACACCATCAATTCTTTCGTGTGGAGCAATATTTTCGTGTCCTTTATTAAAATGTTTCGACAGTGCTTTATAGAAAGTTTCAATAATCAATGTTGATTTTCCACTACCAGATACACCTGTAATACAGGTGAATGTGCCGAGTGGAATTTTTACTGTAATGTTTTTTAGATTATTACCATGTGCATTGACTATTGTTAATGATTTACCAGATCCTGATCTTCTATGCACAGGTAATGGAACTTTGCATACTCCAGCTAGATATTTTCCAGTTAAGCTATTCTGATTGCATAAAATTTGATTTAAAGTTCCTTCAGCAATTATTTTTCCACCACAAACACCAGCACCAACACCCATATCAATTATATAATCAGCTGTGCGAATGGTATTTTCATCATGTTCGACGATTATCACTGTATTGCCAATATCTCGTAAATGGCATAGTGTTTTTAAAAGGCGAGCATTATCACGCTGATGTAATCCTATTGACGGTTCATCAAGAACATAAAGCACACCTGTCAACCCGGAACCAATTTGTGATGCTAGACGAATACGTTGAGATTCACCGCCAGATAGTGTTTCTGAATTACGCGAAAGCGTTAAATAATTAAGACCAACATTACTAAGAAACATTAAACGCTCATTAATCTGATGCAAAATAGGCTTGGCAATTTCACGATTCTGTGGTTTTAGATGCTCATGTAGTTCTAAAAACCAGATACGAGCATCAGTTATTGAAAAAGAGCACACCTCTGCTATGTTAAGATTTCGTATCTTAATAGCTAAAGTTTCTGGTTTAAGGCGTGTACCATGACAACTCTCACATGGCGCATTTACTTGAAAGCATGATAGATCTTCATGTGTTCGATTTGAATTAGTCTCCTTGATGCGACGATTCATACTGGGAATTACACCTTCGAACGGTCTTTTTGTAGAATAACTATGAGTTTCATCCCTATAGTGCATAGACATAGGTACTACTTCATCATCAGATCCATGAAGGATGATATTGCGTATATGTTCAGAAAGATCACAAAATGGAGTATCAATACTGAAGTTGTAATGTTTAGCTAGGTTTTTTATGATTTGCAAATAATATTTTGCCCATGATCCGTTCCATGGGGATATTGCTCCATTATGTAACGAAAGTTGCTTGTTAGGGACAATAAGATCTTCAGTAAAATTAATTGTAACACCAAGACCAGAACAAGAAGGACAGGCACCATAAGGTGTATTAAATGAAAATAATCGTGGTTCAATTTTGTCTATACTAAAATTAGATACAGGACAAGCGAATTTTTCTGAAAACAGAATTCTTTCACTAGTTTCAATATTTTCTATGATAGCAATACCATCCGCCAATTCAAGTGCGATTTCTAGACTATCAGATAGACGAGCTTGGATATCTTTTTTAACTATCAAGCGATCTACTACTACTTCAATATCGTGTTTAATTTTACTATTAAGTGATGGTATTGCATCAATATCATAAAGTTTTCCATCAATCTTTACTCGTAAAAAACCTTTTTTTTGTAGATCTTGTAGATCATTTCTGTATTCTCCCTTGCGACCACGAATTATAGGAGCTAATAAATAAACTTTAGTCCCTATTGGTATTAGCATTATAAGATCGATCATTTGAGAAATGGTTTGACTCTCTATTGGTAATCCTGTAGCTGGAGAATATGGAACTCCTATGTTAGAAAACAGTAAGCGTAAATAATCATAAATCTCTGTAATAGTACCAACTGTAGATCGTGGATTTTTAGATATTGTTTTTTGTTCTATTGATATTGCTGGTGACAAACCTTCAATTGAATCAACATCTGGTTTAGATATCATTTCAAGAAATTGTCTGGCGTATGATGAAAGAGATTCAACATAACGACGCTGTCCTTCTGCATAAACAGTATCAAAAGCCAAAGAAGACTTACCTGATCCAGAAATTCCTGTAATTGCTATGAATTTATTACGTGGAATATCAACATCGATATTTTTTAAATTATGCTCACGAGCACCACGAACGCGAATAAAAGAATCCATTGCTTACCACGTTATTATTCAACATATAATATCATATGTTGTTATTGTTAGAAATACTGTATGAACATAAGATGCATATAGCATAAAATGATAATAATGACGAATGTGTAAATTTAAAATGAGAAGGAGCTGCTAGATATGGCTGGTAGTATTAATAAAGTTATATTGATTGGAAATCTTGGTGCTGATCCTGAATTACGTAATTCTCAAAATGGATCGAAAATAGTAAGTTTTAATATTGCTACATCAGAAAGTTGGAAAGATCGTACAACTGGAGAACGAAAAGAAAAGACCGAATGGCATCGTATAGTAATCTTTAATGACTACATATCTGATATTGCACAAAAGTATTTAAAGAAGGGTTCAAAAGTTTATGTCGAAGGTACATTACAAACACGCAAATGGACAGATCAAGGTGGAGTTGAAAAAGACATTACAGAGATAATAATTAACAAATTCAAGGGAGAATTAGCATTACTTGGTAATAGTCAACAAAATTACAAAGAAACTTCCAACTATAATAGTGAATTTCAAAACGATATTAAAAATAATATCGCTAACAACACTGGAAGTGACTGGAATGTTTCTGATGAACTAGATGATGAAATCCCATTTTAAATAAATCGTACAATAAATTTATTCTTACAATAAAAAAGGAAGAGAACATTTGCTCTCTTCCTTTTAATCATATAATCAATCTTTATTTACTTAAGTTTAGAAGGCTTACCAAAGCTATAAGATAATCCAATCATAGCAGAAGAAGAAGAGTAA
>JAITNJ010000047.1 GCA_031290545.1 Rhodospirillaceae bacterium
TCACAAGATGATTTTGATCTAGATATATATTTTTATTTGATGTGTGATAAATATACTACATTAGGAGATGTAGTATATTTATTGTTAATGGAGATAATTTATTAGATTTGTTGTTTACGGGTTAACAATGATTATGGCGCATCATAGAGCTCTTCAGGTGAGATTAACACTTTAGATATTTCTACTTCTTCATCGTGTTTGATTTCTGTAAAAAAGCAGTTGTGATGACCAGTATGACAAGCGACTCCTTTTTGATCTACCTTTAATAATATAGTATCACGATCACAATCTATTAAAAACGATACTAGAGTTTGTATCTGTCCAGAGCTTTCACCTTTATACCACAATGACTTTCTTGTTCGTGAGTAATAGCAAACATTACCGTTTAATGTCTCTGTAATCGCTGTTTTATTCATCCATGACATCATTAATACTTCGCCTGTATCATGTTGTTGGACTATAACTGGAATTAGACCATCGGAATTAAATTTAAGATCGATCATAGTTACTATTTGTCAATCACAACAAAGCATTCTTCATTATAAATTTAATTATCAGTATAATCTAATAATATAATATAAATACTGAATTTGTTACAAATCAGTTTAAATTAAATAAATATAGTCTTATTAAGATATTTACCACCTTACTAATTTTTAATAAAAATGCTTCAAAACAACATTTTTAAACAATCCTATATAGTTATATGTCAAGAAAATTTAAGTTGATTTCAGAATATAAACCTTCCGGAGATCAGCCTCAAGCTATTGATGAATTAGTAACTGGTCTTGTTCAAAAAAATCGTGATCAAATTTTACTTGGAGTCACTGGTTCTGGCAAAACTTTTACTATGGCTCATGTAATTGAGAAAACCAATCGTCCAGCATTGATTATAGCCCCAAACAAAACATTGGCCGCTCAGCTTTATGCTGAGATGAAAAGTTTTTTTCCAAACAATGCAGTTGAATATTTTGTGTCTTATTATGATTATTATCAACCTGAAGCATATGTTCCGCGAACTGATACATATATAGAAAAAGATTCTGCAATTAATGAACAAATTGATCGTATGCGTCATGCTACTACTCGTGCATTACTAGAGCATCATGATGTCATCATTGTTGCTTCAGTTTCTTGTATTTATGGTATTGGTGCTGTAGAAAACTATTCTCAATTAACTATTCATTTGACATTAGGACAACGTATTGAGCAGCATGAATTTTTAAAAAAATTAATAGCATTGCAATATACACGAAATAATCATTCATTTGTGCGTGGCGTTTTCCGAGTTTGTGGAGATAATATTGATATCTTTCCGGTGCATTATCAGGATCATGCTTGGAGAATTACTTTGTTTGATGACAATATTGAAAGTATCTATGAATTTGATCCGCTAACTGGAGAAAAAACATGTGGTTTATCAGACATTACTATTTTTCCATCCAGTCATTATGTAACGCCACGCCCTACAATTACTGTAGCAATTAATAACATAAGGAATGAAAGTCGAACACAAATTGATTGGCTAACTTCTAATGGAAAATTATTAGAAGCACAAAGATTGCAAGACCGAATTGCATTTGATTTAGAAATGATGGAAGTCACCGGTTATTGTAAATCGATTGAAAATTATTCACGTTATTTAACAGGTCGTAATCCTGGAGATCCACCACCTACTTTATTTGAATATCTTCCAAAAGACACTCTATTGTTTGTTGATGAAAGTCATGTGACTATTCCGCAAATTAATGGCATGTTTCGTGGTGATTTTAATAGAAAAAGCACACTAGTTGAATATGGTTTTAGACTGCCATCTTGCATTGATAATAGACCATTAAAATTTGAAGAATGGGATACTATACGTGATCAGACTATATTTATCTCTGCTACTCCAGGACCTTGGGAAATGAATCGTACTAATGGAATTTTTGTTGAACAAATCATTCGACCAACTGGATTAGTCGATCCTATTTGTATTGTACGTCCAGTTGAACATCAGGTTGATGATTTGCTAGCAGAAGCTCGTATTTGCGCCAGTAATTTTCAAAGATTGCTTGTTACAGTATTAACTAAACGCATGGCTGAAGAACTTACCGAATATTTACACGAATATGGAATTAAAGTTAGATATTTACACTCAGATATTGACACTATGGAACGTGTAGAGATTATTCGCGATTTACGACTAGGGGTGTTTGATGTATTAGTTGGAATTAATATGTTACGTGAAGGTTTGGATATACCAGAATGTGCTTTAGTAGCAATTCTTGATGCAGATAAAGAAGGGTTTTTACGATCTAAAACATCTTTAATTCAAACAATTGGACGTGCTGCTCGAAATATTGATGGTCGAGTGTTGCTTTATGCAGATAAAATGACGAAGTCACTAACTTATGCTATCAATGAAACAAATAGACGTCGAGAAAAACAGCAAGCATATAATATTGAAAATAATATAACTCCAGAAAGTGTTCGAAAGGCAATATCTGATGTTATGAAGAATGAAAATCACCAAAAAAATAATAATTTTGAAAAAACATTTAAAGTTATTAAGAATCTTAAAACTTACGCTGCAAATCTAGAAAAACGTATGCATTCAGCAGCATCAAATCTTGAATTTGAAGAGGCTAAGCGATTACGTGATGAACTAAGAGAATTGCAAATTTATGAGAATGATCTACAGTTAAAAGCAATCAATTCTAAATAAAAATGGTTTTAACTTAAGAAAGCATTTGCTTCTTGTGCACTCATACACCCAGTTCCAGCTGCAGTAATAGCTTGTTTATAAATTTTATCTTGTATATCTCCTGCAGCAAAAACTCCAGGAACACTGGTTTGTGTTGTTCCACATTTTGTAATTATATATCCTTCATTGTCCAATTCTAATTGGCTTTTAAACAAACTACTATTTGGATTATGACCTATAGCGATAAATAAACCATCTACTGGTAATTCTGATAGTATATCAGTCTTGACATTTTTTAGTAAAATTGCTGTAACATTTGGTGGATTGTCGCTTCCAATAATTTCATCTATGATACTGTTCCAGATTATTTCTACATTAGATAATGCAAATAAACGATCTTGTATAATCTTTTCTGCGCGTAATGAATCACGACGATGAATTAACGTAACTTTATTGGCAATTTTAGAAAGATAAATTGTCTCTTGGGCTGCTGAATTACCCCCGCCAACGACTGCAATATTTTTTTTACGAAAAAAGAATCCATCACATGTGGCACAAATAGAAATTCCGAAACCTCTGAATTTTAGTTCACTCTTGATACCTAACCAACGAGCACAAGCTCCTGTAGCTATAATTACTGTATCTCCATAATAAGTATCCTTAGAATCACCAATGGCAACGAAAGGTCGCTTAGATAAATCTATATTTATAATTGTATCGTTTAGAAAAGTTGCGCCAAAATGTTCAGCTTGTTTTTGCAATTGTTCCATTAGCCACGTGCTTTGTACTGGCTCGGCAAATCCAGGAAAATTCTCAATTTCAGAGCAGGTAGTTAATTGTCCACCATGTTGTAATCCTGTTGCAATAATTGGCTCAAGGTTGGCTCGTGAAGCATAGATGGCAGCTGTGCAACCTGCTGGTCCAGAGCCGAGAATAAGAACTTTTGTGTGATAAACAGTCATCAAAGATTATTTTTTAAATAATTTGTATTATTAAAATAATTTTAAATAAATACAATATTAAAACAGTATTTCATTCGTAGCAATGTCATTATCAATGATAACACGATCGTTATCTAATTTAACGCGACCAGTGGCTAACATTAATAACGCTGATGGATAGAGTTGATGTTCAATTTTAAGAACTCTTGTGGCAATATCGTTTTCGTTATCAGTACAACTGATACGAATCGCTGCTTGAGCAATTATTGGCCCTGAATCAAGTTCTGGTGTAACAAAATGTACAGTACACCCATGAATTTTTACACCAGCATCTAATGCTTGTCGATGCGTATTAGTTCCCTTAAATGAAGGTAATAATGATGGATGAATATTAAGTAGGCGTCCTTTCCAAGTTAAAACGAAATTTTTTGTTAGTAATCGCATAAATCCAGCTAGACATACCAGTTCTATTTTAGCAGCTTGTAGGACGCTATCTAATTTGGCATCAAAGTTAGAACGTTCTGTAAAAGCTAGATGGTCGATAACTAGATGAGGAATGCCAAACTTTTCTGCTAACAACAAACCTTTAGCGGTAGCATTGTTAGAAATTACCAAAGCGATCTTTGCTGGAAAATTGGAAAAAGAACAAGCATTTAATAGTGCTTCTAAATTGGAACCACGTCCAGATATTAAGACTCCGACTCTTAATTTGTCCATGTGTTAATCACTTGACTTTGTGATTCATTTTTGTGACGAGCTTCAATTGAACCTAGTGTATAGACAGTTTCACCATTATTTTGTAAAATCTTTACTACATCTGATACATCAGTTGTTGATACAATTACCACCATACCAATGCCACAATTAAAAATATGTGCCATCTCATAATTATCTACATTTGCTTGTTTTTTAATCCATCTAAATACTGGTGGCAATTGCCAAGTTGTAGAGTCGATTTTAGCAATCACATTAGTTGGTAATACACGCGGTATATTCTTAATAAGACCACCACCAGTAATATGAGCAAGTGCTTTGATTTTTCTAGATTTAATAGCAGCTAGGCAACTTTTTACATAAATGCGGGTAGGTATAAGTAAAGCATCGCCCAATGTTTTATCCATATTAAATGGAGCTATGTCTGAATAAGACAAACCAGAAATCTCAACCACCTTACGAACTAATGAATAACCGTTTGAATGAATACCACTAGATGCTAACCCTAAAATTATATCACTAGGTATAATAGTAGATCCGTCAATCAATCGATCGCGCTCGACAGCACCTACTGAAAATCCAGCTAGGTCATAATTACCATCAAAGTACATATTTGGCATCTCTGCAGTTTCACCACCAACTAATGCACACCCAGCATTATGACAACCATTAACAATTCCGGTAATGATCTGTTTTTCATCTACTATATTAAGTTTGCCAGTGGCAAAATAGTCAAGAAAGAATAGTGGTTCTGCGCCTTGAACAATCAGATCGTTAACACACATTGCCACCAGATCGATTCCTACTGTATTGTGCTGGCCAACGTCAATGGCTACTTTTAGTTTAGTACCAACACCATCAGTAGTAGAAACTAGAATTGGATCGATATAGCCAGATTTATGTAAATCGAATAAAGAACCAAAACCACCAATCCCATTAATTACTCCAGGCCTAGAAGTATGTTTGGCTAGTGGTTTAATGGCTTCAACAAAAGCCTCGCCAGCATCTATATCAACACCGGCGTCTAGATATGTCAGTTTGTTGCTAATAGTTTTCTCACTCTATATTATAAATGTTTATTTATAATGAACTTAATTATATTTTTCGATGTTATCAATTTACCTAAAAGTAAGAATATATCAAACACTATTTGTAGTACTATGGAATTTCTATTACTTTGAGATTACTTGATTAGGTATTTTTTTATGATTCATTTTTTATAAAAAGATTGTTCTTATTTTATGTACTGTTTCAGTCTCGGCAATAGCTAAAGTTACAGATTCATTTATTGTAGACAATATCTCTGTCGAGATTTCATCAGAAAATATTAATAATGCATGTGATCTTGCTATTATAGAAGGACAAAAAACAAGCTTTTTATAGGTTAATGCAACGTCTAATTGCTCCTGAGAATTTATCACGGTTGCCAAAGCTATCGAATATAGATTTAGAAAATATTCCTCTTGATATAAGTATTGATCAGGAAAGCATTTCTCAGAACATTATGTTTTAAATCTTTCTGTGCGATTTAAACCAGATGCTATTAGTCGATTATTAAACAATGCTAATATTGCATATGTTCAGTGGAACGGTAATCTAGTGATTATCTTACCAGTATTAATAATGTTTCTTCTGAGTCTTGGATCAATGCGTGGCGCAATAATGAAATACAGAGTTTAATTCCATTTAATGTAATTAGTCCTAATCAAATTGAAGATATGTCAAAAATCTTGTCTAAAGATTCAGAATCATTAATGGAAGTTGCTCTACAATTTAACACACAAGATATTTTGTTGGCAGTAGCAACAACAAGTAAGAACAAAGTTAATGTAATTTTGACTGAAATTGGTTCTGTTTTTAAACATTTAGCTGGAAGTCATAATTATGAATGGGAAATTAATGAGCCACAGATATGATTTTTCTTTGTATTGATAAAGATCTTACTAAAAATGCAGTAGATTCTTGGAAAATCAATAATATTATACAATCAGATCAACAAAAATCTCTTTTGGTCGTAATTTCATTATCAGGATTAGATGATTGGTTGCTTTTGCGTAATAAATTGACTAATTCAATGCCTGTACGTTCTTATGATTTATTGTCTATTTCAAAAAGTGAAGCCAGGATAGTTTTACATTTTGTTGGTGAACAGCAACAATTGGAATCTGCGTTTTTTCAGAATGGATTAATACTTAAATGGGTTTTGGATCATTGGATCCTACAATCAGTTGCTAATACTTTGGTTTGGTAATTGTATTATATTAAATAATAATTATTATTTAATATACAATACTATTAAATCTGATGCTGTAGGATTGTTGCTCAATGTTTATTATTGATATCATTTAATAAATAATAAAGTGGTGAAAATGTCTGTAAAAAATGGACTGTGGTTTTGGATAATCGGTCTATTCATTGGGTGTTTAATTTTGTATTTTTTACATAGTATGCTTTTGCCATTCGTTGTCGGAATGATGATAGCTTATTTATTGAATCCGCAAGTTAAACGACTAGAACGTCTTGGTTTGTCACGTACAATAACAACAGTCATTATTACTTTTAGTTTTTTTCTCATTGTCGTTCTGACAATAATAATTGTTTTGCCATTGCTCGAAGAACAATTGATCGATTTTGTACGTAAAATTCCTGAATATGTACATAGATTTATTAAACGATGTGAGCCGCTGTGGAAAATTACTACTACTTACTTTTCTGTAGACATAGATCAATTGCATTCTATTAGCGGAAAATATGCAGGTACAATAGCAACATGGGTAGTTAATATAGTTTCTAATTTGTTAACTGGCTCATTGGCGTTTATCAATATTATATCTCTTATATTGATCACACCAGCTGTCACTTTTTATTTGTTACGAGATTGGGATAAGTTTACTAAATGTTTTGACGATTTGTTACCTCGCAATCATCTAAAAACAATTCGTATACAATTATACGAAATAGACTCTACTCTTGCTGGATTTATTCGTGGTCAATTCTTAGTATGTCTTGTGTTAAGTATTTTTTATGCTATTAGTTTGACATTAGTTGGTCTTGATTTAGGCTTGATAGTTGGATTAGTCTCTGGGATTTTTTCTTTCATTCCATATCTTGGCACTATTATTGGTCTTATTGCTGGAGTTGGAATATCTTTAGCGCAATCGCAAGATTGGACTTTAGTAGCTATGGTTACTTTTGTATTCGTAGGTGGAAATTTATTAGAAGGTAATATTTTATCTCCAAAATTGGTTGGTGAAAAAATAGGCCTACATCCTGTTTGGATTATTTTTGCTCTATTAACTGGATGGACTTTGTGTGGTTTTTTTGGAATTTTGATAGCTTTACCGGTCGCAGCTATTGCTGGCGTTTTGATTCGTTTTACGTTTGGTCAATATTTGCAAAGTTCGCTTTACTCTAATGATAGAGATTTCATTTCTTAATGCACGAGTCTTCACAACTTTCATTTGATTTTGGTAGCCATACGAGATTTACTGATATAGATTTCTTGGTTGCTAAAAATAATATTATGGCACATAATTTAATTTTGAGATGGCCAATGTGGTCAGAATTCGCACTATGTTTGTGTGGACCAGCAGGATGCGGTAAAAGCCATCTTGCTAATATTCATTGCAAACGTAGCAATGGAATTTTGTTATCAGCAAATGAGCTTTATATTGATGAAATTCCTAGATTGATAAATTATCAATCAATTATAGTTGAAGATGTTGATAAAGGTGTCGATGAGGTTGCACTTTTTCATCTTTTTAATTTGTTGAATGAAACTGATCGTTTTCTTTTATTGACTGGAGCATGTGTACCGGTACGTTGGAATATAGATTTACCTGATTTACGTTCGCGATTATTAACAATATCTACAGTTACTATCAATCATCCAGATGACGATTTGCTTGCAGCTCTTCTTATAAAATTGTTTGCGGATCGGCAGTTGTATATTGATGTTGATGTCTTAAAGTTTATTTTGACTCACATGGAACGTTCTTTTGATGTAGCACGACGCTTTGTTGCCACTATAGATTCTTTGTCTTTAAATCAAAGACGTGGGATCAGCATTTCTCTGGCTCGTATCGTAATAGATTCGCTAGTAGAATCTCCCACAAATAACACTACTTAAAGTGATGTTATTTGTGGGATCAAATGCATTTTTATTATTTAATGTCACTCTTAGTAATTCTTTTTATAAGAATCATGGAATAGTTCCAGGAAGCAAATAACCTTGGATGCTAGTTAAGATTCCACATAGAATCACGAAAAATAAACTACTTTTTAAAGTGAATTTAAATAATTCAGATTCACGACCAACCATACCAACTGCGGCACAAGCCACGGCTATCGATTGTGGAGAAATCATTTTTCCAATAGTTCCACCAGTAGTGTTGGCTGCGATCAGAAGAATATCGCTTATTTCGATCTGTTGTGCTGCTGCACCCTGTAACGTGCAAAATAAGGCATTTGATGAAGTATTGGATCCTGTTAAGAAAACCCCGATCCATCCTAAAATAGGTGAGAAAAAAGTAAAGAAGCTACCAGTTTCAGAGAACAAAAGCGCTAACGTAGAGGAAAGGCCAGAATAATTGCAAATATAAGCTAAGGACACAACTGTTCCAATTGTCCAAATCGGCTTTTTTAGATCATTAATCACTTCAAAGAAAGTTGAAGTAGCAAGTGAAATTTTCGCTTTGATTACTATTAATGAAATAATTGTAGCAAATAAAATTGATGTTCCTGTAGCTGAAATCAGATTTAGGTTGAAACTTGCAGAATATTTTGTTGCTTCATGAACTACTGGCGGAACTTTTATTACCAAGCTGTCAAGATATGGTATAGCAAATGTTATTGTTGTGGTGTAAAGAGCTCCTCCTTTATCAAATAAAGCCTTAAAGAACGGTAGATTCCACAAAATTACTAACAAAGTCAGAATGATATAAGGTGACCATGCCATAATGATCTGATTATTAGAATAAGATGTAGTTGAATTGATTTGATCTGTATTCTTAAAACGAAAAATATTCTTTGGTTTCCAGAATTTTAGAAATATAGCAGTGCTTATTAAGCTAAATAATGCACCTAGAATAGAAGGTAATTCATAACCAATGAAGTGAGATGCAAGAAATTGACCTACATCAAGAGTAATACCTGCAATTAATAAAGCTGGCCAAGTTTCTTTTATGCCTTTCCATCCGTCCATTAGACCTATTATCCAAAATGGAACCAGTGGTATTAATATTGCCAATACACGACTTACTTCAATATTAATAATAGATGAATCTATACCAGTTACTATACCACTAATTAAAACCGGAATTCCCATAGCGCCAAAAGCAGATGGTAGTGATGTGGAAATCAAACTTAAACCTGCAGCATATAATGGATTAAAGCCAAGACCAGACAATAGAGTGGCTGTAATTGCAGTTGGAGCACCAAAACCCGTAGCTCCTTCGAGGAAGGATCCGAAACAAAACCCGATTAGTAACATTTGTAAGCGCTGATCGTCTGTAAGTGAGACAATGGATAGGCGAACAATTTCAAACTGTCCTGTTTTTACAGTTATTTTATAAAGAACTACTGCAGTGATTATGATCCAAGCGATCGGCCACATGCCAAAACAAAAGCCATTAATGACAGCAGCCAAAGCAGTAGCGATCGGCATTTGATAGAAAAAGACGGCAACTAATGTAGCTATTACAACCGTAATTGTACCGGCAATATGACCCTTCATTTTTAGAACTGTCAATGCCATAAAAAAGAAAACAACTGGTATTGTAGCAATTAACGATGAAAGCCAAAAATTATCTAGTGGATCGTATATTTGGGTCCAAGCCTGCATAGCTCGCTCCTAAGATATGAGGGTAGTCTGTAAAAGATCTACGTCTAATAGATCTTTTACAGACTACCTTAAAAATATAGATAGATTGTTTTTGCCAAAGCAATGATATAGATTACCGCTAATATAATAAAAAAACAATTACTAAGATGTTTAAGAAATTTCGTATTTCTTGTATGATTATATTGAATGTTCAAGTGCTAATTTAAGTGAAATTGAATTAGTGGTGTAGTCTTTTTTGAAATTGGTTAATGAATAATAATTTTAATTATAGAGTAGTTTTATTCATAATAAATCTTTTTATATATAGAAATCTATGGCATTTTTAGTAACAGGAGCAGCGGGATTTATTGGATTTCATACTTGTTTGCAGCTCTTAGATCGTGATGAGATCGTAATAGGTCTTGATCTTGTTAATAACTATTACGATCCAACTTTAAAAGAAGCTCGATTAAGTATTTTGAATAGACGATCTAATTTTACATTTTATCGTGTTGATATTGCCGATCGTGAAGTAATGACTGATCTTGCGGTCAAATATCCAAAAATAACAAAAATTATTCACCTAGCTGCTCAAGTCGGTGTTCGTTATTCGTTAATCAATCCATATGCATATACGCATTCGAATATTGATGGTTTTTTGAACATGTTAGAGTTTGCAAGATTATTAAAATCATGTGAACATTTTGTCTATGCTAGTTCATCATCAGTTTATGGAAAAAATGTTAAGTTACCGTTTGCTGTTGGAGATAATGTTGATACACCAGTATCAATTTATGCAGCAACGAAAATAGCTAATGAATTAATGGCTCATAGTTATAATCATTTATTTTTTATACCTACTATAGGATTGCGTTTTTTTACTGTTTATGGCCCATGGGGACGTCCTGATATGGCAGTCTTCTTGTTTGTTAAATCAATTATTGATGAGCAGCCAATTCGTGTGTTTAACGGCGGTGAAATGCGTCGTGATTTTACTTATATTGATGATGTTGTAAGAGGCATTTTCTCTATTTTTTATGGAAGATCATCATTGAATAACGAAATTAAATTTCCAATTTATAATATTGGAAATAATCGTTCTGAATCATTAATGCGATTGATTGATTTAATCGAGAGAGCAGTTGGTAGGAAAGCTAAGATCATTTTAGAACCTATGCAACCATGCGATGTTGTTGAGACTTTTGCAGACATCACAGAGATTAAGCGTGATTACGGGTTTGAGCCAACTACTTGTATCGAAGATGGGATTCCTAAATTTGTAAAATGGTACAAGAGCTACTATAAAATATAAGCATCTAACTATTTGTATTTAACTAGATGCTTATATTTTAAGTGTTCGTCTTTAATTTGAATTAGTAGTCAAATTCCTCGTTACAAAATCCCAATTTATAAGATTTTCTAAGATAGTAGAGACAAAATCTAAACGACGATTTTGATAATCTAGATAGTAAGCGTGTTCCCATAAATCTACTGTAAATAATGCTGCCTGATTATGTGCAAGCGGCGTATCAGAGTTAGTTGTCTTGGTTACTTTTAGCAGTCCTTTATCTAGAACTAACCAAACCCAACCATTACCGAATTGTTCAGTAGCTGTTGTTTTGAAAATTTCAATAAATTTCTCAAATGATCCGAAATCAGACTCGATCTTTAATTGTAATTCTCCAGTTGGTTTACCTCCACCATTTTGTTTTAAACAATTCCAGAAAAATGTATGATTCCATGCTTGTGCAGAGTTATTAAACAAATTTGAATTACCATTAGCTGTTTCTTTGATAACAGTTTCTAACGCTTTGTTAGCATATACGGTGTTATTTATCAGTTTATTGTAATTGTTAACATAAGTTGCGTGATGTTTAGTATGATGGAAAAACAATGTTTTTTCTGAAATGAATGGCTCAAGAGATTTCAAACTATATGGAAGGGCAGGTAGTTCGTAAGTCATGATTTACCTCCAATAAAATGATTAATAATTTTATTAAAAATATAAAACTTACAACAATTTATATAAATTGAATTTTAGGATGTTCAAGAGAAAAATTTTAATAAATTAATGTTGTATTGACTAGAGATGTTTTTTTACTAAATTATGAGAATGGTAGTGATTTTTATTACTAAAGATCTGATTTTGTCGTTGAAAAGCAATTAGTTTTAATTATATAATTTAGTTAGGTAAGCAATATATAATTTAATGCTTATTTAAACTTAAATTGAAAATGAAGTTTGATTGACTGTTGAATCATTTCATAATACCATTAATAGTCCTTTTTGTTGTGCAATATTATATTTTTATCAGGAGATTGAATCATGACAATTAAAGCGAGTGTTTCGCTTGTTCTTTCACCGGATATTGGACTTGCAAAGTATCTGCATGAAATTCGTAATTTTCCTGTTTTATTACAAGAGAAAGAGTACATGCTTGCTAAACGTTGGCGAGAGCATGGAGATATTAATGCCGCACATCAACTAGTAACAAGTCATTTGCGATTAGTGGCAAAAATGGCACTGAAATTTCGTCATTATGGTTTACCATTAGCTGATCTAATCAGCGAGGGTAATCTTGGTTTAATGCAAGCAATTAAGAAATTTGATCCAGATAAGGGTTTTCGCTTAGCGACTTACGCAATGTGGTGGATCAAAGCTTCATTGCATGAATATGTCTTAAAGAGTTGGTCTATAGTTCGTTTAGGAACTATAGCTACGCATAAAAAATTGTTCTTTAATTTGCGTCGAGTTAAAGCGAAGTTACATATAATAGATTCTGCTGAATTGAATCACGAAGATGTAGCGCGAATTGCTTCTGAATTGAATGTATCGAAAGATCAAGTGCAATTGATTAATCAGAGAATTAACAATCATGATTCTTCACTTAATGCATTGGTGTCTAACGAATATGAGATTGAACGTCAGGATTTGTTGATCGATGAAAGTCCTAATCAAGAAGCAATTTTGTCAGAATGTGAGCAGGTAAAACGCAGTAATGAACTTTTGGCAGAAGGTTTTAAAGTGCTAGATAAGCGTGAGCGTGATATTATGACTGAACGTCACTTGCGCGATATGCCACTCACTCTAGAAGAACTTGGTAATCGTTATGGGATTAGTCGTGAACGAGTTCGGCAGATCGAGAGCAGAGCGTTTGCAAAATTACAAACGGCTGTTAAGGCAGTAGCATTATCCAAATTGGGTAGCTTAGAAGCTAGTGTCGTTTGATTTAGTAGTAAGTAGTTATAAGTATTTATTATATTGCTCAAATCTTTTATCGATAGATAATATTTTAAGATCTAAATCTTTTTCTGATTTAGTTAACAATCGTTTTGTAATTGATTGTTATGCGGTTGCTTATTAGCATTAATAGAAAAATCATTTAATACACTCTACACTATAATTACAGATTAATATGTAATTTATGGAGATTTTAATGTCTCTTTCAGGAAGACATATTTTATTGATCATTTCTGGCGGGATTGCTGCTTACAAATGTCTTGATTTGATTAGGCGTTTACGTGAACTAAGTGTTTCGATTAAATGTGTTTTAACGAAAAGTGGCGCTCATTTTGTTACATCAATGTCATTGGCTGCTTTATCAGAGAATAAAGTGTACGAAGACATGTTTTCTTTGGATGATGATTGTAAAATAAGTCACATACAAGCTAGTCGTGAGTCAGATTTATTATTAGTAATGCCAGCAACAGCTAATTTGATCGCAAAGATGGCTCATGGTTTAGCTGATGATCTGGCCTCTACATTACTGTTAGCCTCAAATAGGCCAATTTTAATAGTGCCAGCTATGAATGTTGTAATGTGGAATAATCAAGCAACTCAATCTAATTTAGATATACTTCGAAATCGAGGTATAATGCATGTTATACCAGAAAGTGGCAAACTGGCTTGTGGAGAGGAAGGTGATGGTCATATAGCAGAAACTTCACGAATCATTGAAGCTATTGAATCAATTTGTGCTGCTAATTATTTTACAGGCCCTTTGTCCGGTCGGCGAATTTTAATTACATCAGGACCTACTGTCGAGCCAATTGATCCTGTGAGATTTATATCCAATCGTTCATCAGGGAAACAGGGGCATGCTATTGCTAAGGAATTTCATGAACTAGGCGCTATCGTAACATTGATTAGTGGTCCTGTTGCACTTTCTGATCCAAAAGGTGTTAAAGTAATAAAAGTAGAAACGGCAATGCAGATGATGACTGCCTGTCTAGATACATTACCAGTAGATATAGCGGTATGTGTTGCTGCGGTATCAGATTGGCGTGTTATGGCAGAAAAAGATCAAAAGATTAAACGTGATAAACAATCATTAATTTTAGAAATGACTTCTAATCCTGATATTCTAATGACTCTTTCCAAGTCTAGAGAATTACAACGACCTAAATTAGTAGTTGGTTTTGTTTCTGAAACTGAAAAATTAATTGATAGTGCTAAATTTAAATTAAATAGTAAGGGTTGTGATTTAATAGTAGCAAATGATGTATCTGGATTAACTTTTGGTAGTGATAACAATCAAGTGCATTTGATCAATCATGACGGAATTGATTCTTGGCCACTAATGTCTAAGATGGAAGTGGCTAGACGATTAGCTAATTGTTTAGTTGAAATGCTAAAACTTAAAATATAATTAATCATTAAATATATATAAATAACACGTGACTTCATCTGACTATAATAAATACTCAATTATAAATACTTAGATCTAAAATGAAGCATTTGTACTGAAAACATTATTAACTTAAAGATCTTATTTACGACAGAAATGTATTTTTAAAGAAGTGGTACTATTCTTTAATTATTCATAATGATGGTTAACTGCTGTTATTAAGAAAATTCACTACTGCATACAGATAAAACGTTACATGTATTTTGAATGCAGTAGTTTATCCAGTGAACAACATAAATATAGATAAATGTCAGTAAATAAATATCACAACCATCACTCAATATTTATCGAAAGTCTTTAGTTTGTTAATTTATATGAATTAATCCAAATTAATCTAAATTAATGAATTTGCATTTTTGCAAAACATTATAACTTTATAGATAAAATATTGTATCAATCCATTTTTACTAAAATACCAATGATGCTGATCAATGCAGCGCTGTAAACTAATATTAGGACATAAAGTAAAGATTTTGAAATAAAGAAAGTTTTAAGAAAATAGCTTTTAAACAACAAA
>JAITNJ010000027.1 GCA_031290545.1 Rhodospirillaceae bacterium
ATTTCTATCGAGTCTTGTTCTAGCCAATGTAGAAAATTCTGTAATGAAGGTGGATAAGTTCGCTCATAAACTAGTGTCAATGTTATGAATTCGTCTAGTGGATCTTCTGCTTCAGCTCCAAGATAAGCTAGAAGACGTTTTTTGCCATCATTACTCAGTACTCTAATAAAAAAATCGTGCGGTGACATCTGATTAGCCATATGTTGCCATTCAGATAGTTTTTGCCAAATTGTAGTGAATGAAGGTTCTTCAGCTCGTATCTTCAATGTTTCCCACAGTCCAACTGTCCGATTGTGAGCTAGATTGAATAAATCATCTTCAGAAAGACCTATCAGTGGACTCTTTAATACAGTTGCTAAAGTAAGATCATCATTTGGTAATAGCAGCACATTTGCAAGTGCTACCAGATCCATTACTATAGGCTGTTCAGTTAAAATCATTCGATCAATACCGGAAACGGCAATGTTCAATGCTTTTAATTCTCGAACTAATTCTTCTACAAATATACTACGATGGCGAACTAATATTAGAATATCACTAGGACATATTGCTCGTTTACGTGAAATCAAAATTTCACCACTATTAATCATAATTTCTATACGTCTTGCAATTAATTTTGCTAAACGAGAGCGAGGATGATCATTATTTATATGTTTAATATTAGGATGCCAAGGTTCTGACTCTATTGACGGTTCTGATAAACGTGATTCTGATGAACAAATTATTGGCCAAACTTCAACTAATCCAGCTACACCTTGACGAAAAGCTAAGTGTTCTAATTTATAATCACTGATTCTAATTTCCTTATCATAACTAATGCTATTTATTGTGAGATCAACGGCTTTTAATATAGCTGGAGCTGAACGAAAAGATGTTGATATTTCTATCTCGATCCATTTGCCCTTAGCTGTTAATATTTGATTCTTATAGTATTGTCGCATTAATTCGAATTCGCGAGGATCTGCTCCCTGAAAACTGTAAATTAATTGCTTATCGTCTCCAACAACAAATATTGTACGCTCATCTTTAGAACAACGATCTTCATCGACAAAAAATTCTCCGGTTAATGCTTTGATCACGCGCCATTGTTCAGGATTAATATCTTGTGCCTCGTCTATTAGTATATGGTCAATTCCACCATCGAGTTTGTAGAGTACCCATGGTGTTATGTTTGGCTGTTCTAGAAGTGCAATTGTATTTAAAATCAGATCATCATAATCAAGCATAGCACGTGCTTTTTTTTTATGATCATAAGATGTAAATAGAGCCTCGGCTAATGTTAACACTGCTATTGTATTTGTTAACAATTTGATGCTATTTAGGCGATTAATTGTATACACTAAGCGCTTTGCTTCAGTTTCTAAAATTAACAACGTTTCTGGAAATTGAATCTTAATATTTTTAGTACATAGATTAGAGCGTATAGTATTTTTTTTAGTTAAAAATATACTACACCATTTTGAAAAATCCTTGATTCTTATTGAGGGTTCGGAATTCATCCATGCGATCATAACAGTAGCTTTATTATGATCGCTTTTACTTCCAGTCATTAGTACATTTACTGCGTTTCTACAACCACAGATGTCAAATGATGTTTCGGTTATTGTTTTTTGCAAAAGAAGTTCAGCTGTTTCTTCTTGCTTTAAATTAAAATCTTTATAAAGTACTTTGGTTAATCCTGTTAATCCATTATAGCGATTAAATAACTGGCTTAATCGTCTTCGTACCCTAATTAGTTCATTTATCAATTCAAGAAAGTCGGTTTCATTTATTATGCCAATGATAGTCGATATTGCCTTAGTTAATGATGAGCAATTGTCATTACTTATTGAATTTAATATTTCTTCACGAGTTATGGATAAAATTTCGCTGGTGTCATAGTCACTCATTATTTGAAAATGCGAAGCTAAACCAGCTTCTAAAGGAAAGCGACGTAATAAAGATTGACAAAAAGCGTGAATGGTTTCGATTTTCATACCACCAGGTGTGTCAAGTACTTGAGCAAATAATCTACGTGCTCGTATTATCATATTTTTGTTAGGTGGATGTCCGATCAGTAGTGTCAAATCAGTTATTAGACGTTTATTTTCGCAGGTAGTCCAATTGGACAATCGTTCGAACACGCGGTTTGTTATTTCAGCAGCAGCAGCTCTTGTGAAAGCCAAGCAAAGTAAACGTTCAGGCAAGTTACCGGCTAATAATAAACTTAACAAACGATCGATTAATATTTTGGTTTTACCAGTTCCTGCCGAAGCTGTTACCCATGCTGATTTTTTGTTATTGGTAGCTTTACGTTGAAGAATTTCAGGATCGTTCAATTTTGAAATCATAATGTAATTTTGAAAATTATTAAAATGTTAAATTTAATTGTTCTCTAATTTCAAAGAGATTAAATATTATTTTTTATTGATTTCAATGCTTGACCATTCTTTAACTCTAGCCAAATGTAAATAATCACTAAATTTTGGTGCTCTTTTTCGATATGGACATGCGATGTAAGGAGTTGATTCATTATCAAAAAGAGTGATTAATTCTTTCAATCCAGAAAAAGTAGTACTTACTAATCTGTCAATTTCTTTGGTACTTGATGCAAAAGATTTCTCATTAGGATCATTTGATAGTTGCCAATAAAGTAGCTTACTAACATCTGTTGCTGTAATTCCTGGAAAACTACCATATTTAGCAATTACAGCTTCTATTGGCAGTTGTGGAGAAAACCCATATTCTATCTCTATCTTAGTGGGCAAAGCACCTGTTTTATAATCTATGATGATGAGTGTGCCATCTTTCATAAGATCGATTCGATCAACTCTAGCTGTAATTTGAAAGCATCCGATAGGAAGTATAATTTCAAGAGATCCATTGACTTCGCTCCAGCTTTTTTCTAAATACTTACGTCTTTCATTTTCTTTATCAATGAACCATCTTGCGCTTTTTTCAAAGCGTGACCACCAAAAAACCATCAAATTGGTATTATTCATTATTTCAGTGAAGTTTTTATGAGCCAACGATAGTAGTTCATCAAGAGCATTTAATGGTAACAGATCATGCGAATGAGTTTTTAAAAAAATATCAAATATTTTGTGAACCAAGTTACCATAATCAATTACACTAAAATTAGTATTAATTGGGTTTAATGGATAAAGATTTAGAATTTTACGAGCATAGACAGCATAAGGATCACGTCTTAAGGTTTCGATGTTTGTTACTGATAATTTATGTGGCCTAGCAGTTCTTGGTGGTGCCGGTGCTGGCGCTTCTGATTTTATAAAATGAGTTGGTAAATCGCGTATCTTTTGCCAATATTTCCAATTGCCGTGTGATAACGAATCTGTACATTTTGTTGCTTGTAACACAGTATCGAGACGTAACAGCCATCGTGAGGGTACGGTCTGTATGCCATTAATGCGAGTAGTGCGAGTTAATATTACTTCTGGTGATGCAAACATCTGAGAGAAATCGTGTGCAGAAAGACCAATTCGTCGTTCAGAAAGTGACAAACCAATTTTTTTTCTCATTGATATACTCATCCAAGAATCGGAGCCGTTGCTTGGTGGCCAACTATCTTCATTAAGACCTCCTAGTATTAGTCGATCTGCATGTTGTAAACGAGCTTCTAATGGGCCAAATATTGATAGACGAGGGTGTGCTTCTCCACAAGATGAATGAACTGCTATTTCTCGCATTAGAGCGATGAGTAATTTTGGATAATTACATGGTGCTATTGGTGGTAAATTTACAGAAGCCTGAGTTAGATCATTGATAAAATTTATTGCTAATTTACCGGCATCATTATTCCACAATGTTGTTTTTGTTTGATGCTCGTCTCTAGCCAGACGTTCTATACATGAAATGTGAGTGTTTAATAGATCACAAACTGAAGCAGATGGTTTTTTCATTAATGTCACAAAGTTTTTTATTGTTTCTAATAAATTTTCAAACCAAATACGTAATTCAGATTTTGAGTTCAGAGTCATTATTATTTCTGTTATACTTGGTGTAATTATAGAACTACGCAAAATTTGTTGTTCAAATTGACAAACACGAGATCGAAAAACACCTGATGGTAGGCCTCCTAAGATCAACGGATGCTTTAGTGTTGCTAAAGTAATGTGTATAGAAAAATTATCGACAACCATTTGCGCAAAAAGTATTAAAAGAGCCCCAATTGATGTTAAAGATAACGGAGTTCCTGCAGAATCATTTATTTCAATTCCATAGCGATGTAAATCTGAAGAAACACGACGCGCAAGATCGCGATCACGCGTAACAAGTGCTGCAGTACGATCGGGTTTTTCTAATGTTTCACGCATTATAAGTGCAATGGTGCCTGCTTCTTCGTTTAGACTCTGGCAATCGATGCGGGTTATTCCTGGTAGAGCAGATTTAACTATTACTGGATCAAGATGCACCCAAGAATCAGTTGTTATTATTGGTCGCATCGTTTCTCTAATTAAATTATCACGCGGACCAACTTTACTTCCTGGCCATAAAATGACTTGATCTGGTGTTAAATTCAATAGCTTAAGCATATGATAAAGACCACTCTGTGGATGAGTCGAATCTATGTTGGCGATACTGATTGGATCCATTGTTTGATCGAGTCCTGGTAATACTAATCTTCCTTGAGGTAAACAAGCGATGACAGATAGTAAATGAGCAGTTGCTGGAATTGATCCTGTTGAACCAGCTGCTAATATCGGAAAATTTGGTTGTTTGATTTGCCATTGCTCGGCTTGTAGTTCAATTAATCGATTGCGACGTAAGCTTGCTTCTATCCAGCCATTCTCTTCTAATATTGCTGACCAATGATCTGTAAGAATATTTAAAAAATCTATAGTTATTTGCCAGTGAGCTGCATAATCATCAGGAACTAAATCTGACAAATTATTGAAATCTAAACCCTCAGTGTATATTTGATCAATTAGTTGACCTAATTCACCAGCTAAATATATTGCTTGTTCCAAATTTGGTGTCAAATTGTTGTAATGTTTAGAATTTATTTTTAGAATTAAATTTGTAAGTAATAGTCTACGATGTAGCTCTGGTACAGCTTGCGGTAAAGTAATGTTATTATCGTTAAATAATACTAACTCTTCTTCATCAATATCTCCGAGAGGTCTCATCCTTGGTAGTAGTAAAGATTTACCAGATGAGTATCGTATAAATGCTTCACGCAATGCACGGCAAGAACGTTTTGTTGGTAACAGAATCAGCATCGATGATAATTTTAATTGATTATCTATAGTTTCCGTAATCAAACCATTGGCTAAAGTGTCAACGAAACTTTCACTCATTGGAATAGTGAAGACTGATGGTAAGCTCACCAAATTGGACCCCTGATTGAAAGTAGGTATATTAATTTTTAATTAAAGATTCAGCATCTATTACGGATTTAGGGGTACCAATATGATACCAAGAGCCATCGTGAATAATAGCATAAAGACGATTATTTGTCTCAGCTATATCATATAGGAGATTTAGCGAAAATTTTCCAGGCATAATATCATAAAATATTCGAGGATGAAGAATCTGTATGCCTGTAAATAAATTCTGACTGATTGCTGTATCACGACGTCTAATTGCACGACCTGATGTATTCATAAAAAAATCGCCAACTCCTGTATAACCAAAAGCATCAATTGTGCTGTGTAATAATAACAATGCATCCATCTTTTTGTCGTCCCAAGCTTGAGCCAAGCGACTAAGTGCTGGAATGTTACCATCATTCCAAATAATATCAGCATTGCAGACAAAAAATGGATCTGATCCTAGTAATGGTAATGCTTGTAGAACACCACCGCCTGTATCTAATAGATCTGTTTCATCAGAAAAGATAATATTTTTTTGACCGAATAAATGTTGATGAATTTTTTCGCTTAACCAATACGTATTAATGACACGATTGACAATATTGATGTCATTTAAATGATCAAGAACTCGATCGAGCATAGTTCGCCCCGCAACTTTGATCAATGGTTTTGGTAAATGTAATGTTATAGGTCTCAAGCGTAAGCCAAGACCAGCAGCAAGAATCATAGCATGGTGTATGGTATTATTCACATGTGACTTTCGAATTAAAAAAATATAATAAATATTGTCATTATTGCGGTACTTTTCGTTTGTCTTTTGGTAGGTGATAATCAAACCAATCTTTAAGATCGATTAAACAACGATTGGTCAACGCTTGTTCTAATAAATGCCAAACGCGAGGAATATGTTGCAAATATATTGATTTTTTATCGCGACGGTAAAGTCTAGTAAAAATACCTATGACCTTAGCATGACGTTGCGCAGCAATTACAGCCCAAGAAGTGATGAAATCGTAGTAATTAAGATTTGGAAATGCATTTATGTAATAACGCTTCATATCAATAATTAATTCATGGTCAATATCCCGTCGTGCGTCTTCTAGTAATGATACCAAATCATAAGTTATAGGACCAACTATTGCGTCTTGAAAATCTAATAGACCACAAGCTGAAATTCCATTTCTGGAATCAAGTCTTAATAAATTATCAACATGAAAATCTCTCAGAACTAATGTAGTAGGAACAGTGCGTACTAAAGAAAAAAGTGCCTGCCATATTGCTATATAATCATTTCGAACATTTTGTGGTGCTAGAGGGTACATTTCTTTTACATACCAATCGTAAAATAGTAAAATCTCGTTAAGCAAACATTGATCACTATATTGCGATAGATTTGGTGGAATTATTGCTTGTCCCTTGCTGTGCATATCTATTAATTGGTCTACTGCAAGATGATAGAGTTTTTTTTCGTTTTCTCCACTAGCGAGTAGTTTAGTAAAAGTGTTATTTCCAAAATCTTCTAATAGTAATAATCCTGCATTGACATTTATAGCCAATAATCGCGGTGCGCTGTATCCATGTTTAATTAAATGACGATCTATTTTTATGAAATCACGAACATTTTCATGTGGTTGTGGTGCGTCCATTAATATAAAACTTTGTTTATTAGAGGTTTCTAATCTATAGTAGCGACGTGATGAAGCATCATTAACTAACATTAGTCGTGTTGCTTGATCCAAGCCATTCTGAGTAAGGAATTGTTCAATTTGTTTCTCTCTTTCAATCACAGAATAATTTCTCCAGACGATAGATCCAGATTTCACTACCAGTCAAACTAACTCGTCTAGCCTTTTGATTGTCTATGATTGACAGCGATATAGCTAAATGATTAACTGGCAACCAGTTACTACCAAGTCGATCTGACCATTCTATCAAGCTAATGCTGTTGGCAAAAGCTTCTTCTAGTCCTAATTCCAAAGCATCCTGAGGTTTTTTTAGACGATATAGATCGAAATGACAAATTTTTCCTATAGTACATTCATAAGATTGAACAAATGTAAAAGTAGGACTTGGAATATATTCATTTGTTTTTATTAGAGCGCGAATAAAAGCTCTAATAAAAGAAGTTTTTCCGCTACCTAAATCACCTTTGAGAGCAATGATATCGCCGACAGTAACAGCACTTGTTAATAATTTAGCAAGATGATGAGTAGCGACTTCGTTTATAAGATCAATGGTGATAATTGTTGGGTTTTTAGATTTGATTAAATATGATATTTTATTCCTTGATTTTATCATAAATAGCGATGCAAATGTTTAATTTATTGTAAATGGAGGAAAACATAATAAACAAAAATTATTTTGAAATACAAATAGTTAAAAATTTTCGCACATCGAACTAATAGAAATTATAGATATTGTTTTTTTATAAGGACGATTGTTTGATAATGTCTGTAATACAACTATCAATCCTATAAAAGAAAAATGATCTTATATCAATAAATGATAAATAACAGTTTTGTTATTACGATATAACGAAAGAATTATTGTTAATAACGATAAGTATCTTGTTTGAATGGACCTTCAACTGAAACTCCAATATAATCAGCTTGCATAACAGATAAAGCAGTTAGCTTAGCTCCTATTTTATCTAGATGTAGACTTGCAACTTTTTCGTCAAGATGCCTCGGTAACATATAAACCTTTCGTTCGTATTTATTAGAATTATTCCATAGTTCGATCTGTGCTAATACTTGATTAGTAAAGCTTGTTGACATAACAAAACTCGAATGACCTGTAGCGCACCCCAAATTAACTAAACGACCTTCGGCGAGAATGATTATGCGCTTACCACTTGGAAATTCAACTTCGTCTACCTGTGGTTTTATATTATACCAGGTGTAATTACGTAAAAAGTTAATTTGAATCTCACTATCAAAATGTCCAATGTTACAAATGATAGCTCGATGTTTCATTTCTCTCATATGATCAATCGTGATTACGTCGATATTACCTGTACATGTAATAAAAATATCACCATATGATGCGACGTCTTCCATGGTTAGCACTTGATATCCTTCCATTGTTGCCTGTAAAGCACAAATCGGATCTATTTCTGTTATAATTACACGTGCACCATAATTACGTAATGCTGTTGCTGATCCCTTACCTACATTTCCGAAGCCACAAACTACAGCTACCTTACCCGCTATCATAACATCGGTAGCTCGTTTGATACCGTCTATCAATGATTCACGACAACCATATAGATTGTCGAATTTTGACTTTGTAACTGAATCATTAACGTTAATTGCCGGAGCTAAAAGTTTCCCAACTTTAGCCATTTCGTAAAGACGATAAACACCTGTAGTGGTTTCTTCTGAGATGCCACGTACTCCTTTTAAAATTTCTGGATATTTATTGTGCAAAATAGCTGTGAGATCTCCACCGTCGTCTATAATCATATTTGGAATCCAATTGTTAGATCCACTAATAGTTTGTTTGATGCACCACCAAAAATCTTCTTCTGTTTCTCCCTTCCAAGCAAAAATAGGAATACCGCTAACAGCAACAGCAGCAGCAGCATGATCTTGAGTTGAGAAAATATTGCACGAGCTCCAACGTACTGAAGCACCAAGTGTAGTAAGTGTTTCAATAAGCACAGCTGTTTGAATTGTCATATGCAAGCAACCAGCTATACGAGCTCCATTTAAAGGTTTGCTTGTATTAAATTCTTTACGCAATGTCATAAGACCTGGCATTTCAGTTTCTGCCATATCGATCTCTTTTCTTCCACAATTTGCAAGAGAAATATCAGCAACTCTATAATCAGTAAAATGTGTCATAAATTATCTCTAATAATATTGGAACATAAATATAAAATTTCTAATTTTTAGTGAATGAAAATCAACAATTCTTATGTATAATAATCATGATTAGGTTTTGATAAAATCTAGAAACATTTAAATTATTTACATAGCTTCGAGTTCACGATGCCATAGATCGACCTGCTGATCTTGTTCTCGAAGCCAATTAGTTAATTTCTCTGAGACTACTACCGATCGATGTTTTCCTCCAGTACAACCAATAGCAATAGTCAAGTAGCTTCTGCTTTCAGCAATAAAGCGCGGTAGTGATATTTTTAATAGAGTTGTTAACACTTCGAAGAATTGTGAAAAATCAGGATCTTTAGAAACGTATTTTACTACTTGTTCATCGCGTCCAGTTAGTGGGCGTAAGATTTCAACATAATGAGGATTATCAAGAAAACGTACGTCAAAAATTAGATCTGCTTCACGTGGCAATCCATTACGATAAGAGAAGGAAATTACAAATATTATCATTGATGGCTTACTAGTAAGTTTGAAATGACTACAAAGCACACGTTTTAGTTTAGATGGATGTAGTGCGCTTGTATCAATTACTAAATCAGCTCGTTTTTCTAAAGGTGAAATCAATTTACGTTCATGACGAATACCATCAAGTAACGGACGATCTGGCGCTAAAGGATGGCGTCGTCTGGTTTCTTTAAAACGACGACAAAGAACAGTATCGTCAGAGATTAAGAATAATAAACTTAGTTCTATACTACTTTTTTGTACTAAATGATCTATCTCAGCAAGCATGGTAGTAACATTAAAATCGCGAGTGCGAATGTCGATTCCTATGGCCAAAGGTCTTGCTGACGCGCTCAATCGAATTAGTGCAATTAATAATGATAAAGGTATGTTATCAATAGCCTCATATCCTAAATCTTCTAGTGATTTAAGAGCTAAACTTTTTCCAGCTCCTGACAATCCAGTAATCACTACAACTTTGCTTTTGTCGTAAGAATACTGTTTGTCAGCTAATTGCAATGATATTTCAGTATGATTGCTATCGCTCATGATCATTATATTCAATATAAATTTAAATTATTATTTTCTTGTGTTATTTATATTTTTTCTAAAAAATATATTTGTAATATAGATATTTATTTTATTGTAAGTTACGTTGTTAAATTTATTAACAGTATCTTATATTATTGCTAATAGGAATCTTCGTCGATCAAGTTTCTATCATTAATTAAAAGATAGGCTAACGATTAATCGATATGATCGTCATAAAATATATATTATTAATAATAGTTATCTGCTAAGTGCAGATTTTTCGTGAAATTCGTGATAAATAAGAAACAATCCACTAGCAATAACTATAATCGAACCAATAAAAACATTAATTTTTGGAATTTCATTCCAGAACAT
>JAITNJ010000039.1 GCA_031290545.1 Rhodospirillaceae bacterium
GTATAATCCTTGCATTAGATTCTGTTAACCCTGCTTCTGATTCTGTAACCCAAGCTCCTTTTGATCCTGCTATTCCTGTTCCACCTTGTATAGTTGCTCTAACTTGAGATTGTAGTAATCTTTTTGTTGGAATAATTTCGCTTATTTTTGATGTATTAGATCTTGATACTGATTGAGTATTCACGTCTATTGATGCTGACTCTGAATGCTTTTGGCTATCTTGTAACTTCTTTATTTTTTCAGAAGGATTATAACGATAAGAGAATTCAAGCTCAGGTCTTATAGAACCAAACCTATCAAGACCAAGATCATAACCTAAAGCAGTAACTAATGTATATCCTGTTTTAGTAGATGATTTATAAGAGAATTTATTTTTTTGAGAAAAAGTTATACCACCTTCTAGGCCAACATATAAGCCTTCAGCTTGAGCAACACTTGCCATACCTGCTAGTAGACTAACGGACAGTAAGCATGATATTAGTTTCATGATTAACGATTCCCTTTAATGCTATTATGTTGTTATAATAATAATATTTATAGGCTTTTATAAGTTCTTTATAAGTTTATTTATCATACTATATTATAATACAGTATACTAATATTAAGTTACATGTGTTGTATTGTGCTTATGTCAATTTCTTTATTTAATTATTTCAACGACAGCCACTATTGTTTAGTGGAGTACTAGAAAATGGCTGTGCTTCCTATTCTTACCGCCCCGCATCATCGACTAAAACTCAAAGCTGAGCCTGTTGAAAAAATAGATGCTGCTATATGTCAGCTAATTGATGATATGCTAGAAACAATGTATGCTGCCCCAGGAATAGGATTAGCAGCACCACAAGTCAACATTTTAAAACGATTGTTGGTTATTGATTTGACTAAAGAGAATGAGCCACATACACCATTTTGTATGATCAATCCAGAATTGATTTGGTTGTCTGATGAAAAATCTACATACAAAGAAGGATGCTTGTCAGTTCCTAGACATTATGCTGATGTAGTACGTCCAGCAAGCATTCGTGTACGCTTCAGTGATCGTTATAATAAAACCAATGAGATCGTTGCTGATGATCGACTTGCAACTGTAATACAGCATGAAATTGATCATTTAGATGGTATTTTATTTTTTGATCATCTCACTGATCTTAAGCGCAATATAATTATTCGTAAACTAATTAAAATAAAAAAAACTAAACCTGTTGGTGTTAAGTTTTGAGCCTCAATGTTATATTCATGGGAACTCCAAATTTTTCGGTTCCAATTCTTGAAGCATTAATTATTGCCGGACATCAAATTTGTTGTGTCTATAGCCAACCACCACGACCAGCTGGTCGTGGTTGTAAAAATCGACTATCTCCAGTACACATCAGTGCTATGAGTAGAGGTATAGATGTTAGAACAACAGAATCTTTAAACAACATCGCATCTCAAAAAGCATTTATTGAACTAGAAGCAGATATCGCCATAGTTGTAGCTTATGGATTGATATTGCCAAAAACTATCTTAAATGCTACACGCTTTGGATGCATTAATATACACGCTTCACTTTTACCACGATGGCGTGGTGCAGCACCAATTCAAAGAGCAATTCTATCTGGTGATATTATTACAGGCATCACTATCATGCAGATGGATCAAGGGCTAGATACTGGTGACATATTGTTGACTGATAGTATAGAAATTACTACAAATACAGATACATCTAGCTTAAATAACGATCTATCAATCATGGGCGCAAAATTAATCGTTGATACATTAAGTAAATTAGAAAATGGATGTTTAACCTCAACACCACAACCAACAGTTGGTGTTACTTATGCCACAAAATTAACTAAACACGAAGGATTGCTAGATTGGACGCTACCAGCAATCAAGTTGGAGCGAATGATACGAGCATTAACACCTTGGCCTGGGGCTTGGTTTGAGTACAATAATGAACGCTTCAGTGTGCTAAAAGCAAAGATCTCAGATAATTTTGGATCACCAGGAATATTACTTGATGATAAATTATTAGTTGCTTGCGGTGAAGGATCTTTACGTCTGTTAACAATTCAACGTTCTGGAAAAACAGCACTAGATGTAACTGATTTTTTGCGCGGATATCCATTGATTAAAGGAACAAATCTCTTTTCATCATGTCACGCTATAAATTAACAATTGAATATGATGGCACCGGATTAGCCGGATGGCAATATCAGGATAATGGTTTATCAGTTCAAGAAATTTTGGAATCTGCCGCCAAAAAATTATCAGGTATAAAGACTAAAATAATAGGTGCGGCACGTACTGATGCCGGTGTTCATGCCATAGGTCAGGTTGCACATGTTGATTTTGATAAGAATTGGGATCCGAATCGAATACGCGACGGAATGAATTTCTGGTTACTAAAAGATGGGGCATCAGTTTCCATATTAACTGTTGATCTTGTTACAGATAATTTTCACGCAAGATTCTCAGCTATCGAGCGACGCTATCTTTATCGTATAGTTGATCGACAATCATTTCCAGCGCTAAAACATCAATTTGTGTTTTGGACGCGCCATAAAATGAATATCGAAAATATGCACAATTCTGCTCAATTATTAATTGGAAGTCACGATTTTTCTACATTTAGAGCATCAGAATGTCAGGCAAAGTCACCAATTAAAACTCTTGATCGTCTTGATGTAATTCGAGTTAATGATGAAATTCATATAATCGCTTGCGCACGTTCTTTTTTACATCATCAAGTACGAAATATCGTTGGAACATTATGTTTAGTAGGTTGGGGTAAATGGACAAACGCTGATGTACTACAAGCTTTAATGGCTCGCGATCGTAGTAAAGGAGGAGCAACTATCACATCAAAGGGCTTATATTTAACATCTGTAGTTTATCATCAATCATAAAATCACTATCTCAATAAATCTCGATATTAATAAATTCTTACCTAATCTTATATATCATTACACCAAGCCACCTGGTTAACACATACAACAACCAATCACCTATTATTAGCATGACGATCGTTATCTTAGATTCTATATGAAGACCATAACGCAACATGAACCAATAATATGC
>JAITNJ010000015.1 GCA_031290545.1 Rhodospirillaceae bacterium
TTATTAAAGCGTTTTTTTCATAAAAGCTTTATTTAACTCATTTTGTACAAATTTAGAAACAAAAGATGATACATCACCTCCCAAATTACATATTTCTTTTACAAATCGTGAAGAAATAAATTGACACTGTTCAGATGCCATTAAAAACAATGTTTCAACTTTTGGATTCATTTTAACATTCATTCCTGCCATTTGAAATTCATACTCAAAATCAGATACTGCCCTCAAGCCGCGAATAATAACACTAGCATCACAAATCTCAACATAATGCATAAGTAAAGTATCAAAAGAATTAACCTCTACTTTTGCATTACTATCAATATCTATTATTTCTATATCACGTCTTACCATATTTACACGATCTTCTAACGTAAACAATTGCGATTTATCAGCATTTTTAGCAACTGCTACTACTAGATGATCTACAATATAACTAGCACGTTTAATGATATCTTGGTGACCATAAGTTATTGGATCAAAACTTCCAGGATAAACACCAACGCGTTTTAGTATTTTGTTATTAAAAACATTTTTCATTCGTCATCGATTGCAACATTTACAAGACGTGTAATAGAAACAACCTTTTCGTTATCGTTAGTTGTACGCAACAGTCTAACGCCCTGAGTTATACGCCCTGCAATACGTATATCATTAACAGAAGTGCGAATCAATTTTCCAGTATTAGTTATTAGCATTATTTCGTCGTTCTGTAAAACTGGAAAAGATGCTGCTACAGAACCTGTTTTTTCAGTTAATTTAATATTAGCAATACCACTACATCCTCTTTTAGTAATGCGATATTCATAAGCAGACGTTCTCTTTCCAAAACCATTAACACTGATCGACAAAATATGCTGTTCAAGATTTGCTAAACGCTCTTGACTCTCATCATGTAAATTACTGTGCATATAAGCATCACGTATCTTACTGTCAAATTCTACATGTGATAACATTGACATGCTAATAACATGATCGTTTTCATTCTTAAGTTTAATTCCTCGCACTCCGATCGAATCACGCCCCTTAAAAACACGAACATCAGTAACTGGAAAACGAATGCAATTACCATTATTGGCAACAAGCAATACATCCTGATCTTCATTACATATTTGAACTGCAATCATTCGATCGTTATCATCTAATTTCATGGCGATCTTGCCGTTCGCTCTAATATCAGTAAAATCTGATAATAAATTACGTCGTACATGACCAGATGCAGTTGCGAACATAACATACAAATTGTTCTCATCTTCTGGTAGTGGCAAGATTGCTGAAATCTTTTCATTTTGATCGATTGGCAATAGATTGATAATTGCCTTACCACGTGACTGTAAATTACAAAGAGGTAGGCGATAAACTTTTATTTTGTAAGCAATTCCAGTTGAAGAAAAGAAAATTATTGGTGTGTGAGTATTAGCAACAAACAAATCTGTAATAAAATCTTCACTTTTAATACTCATACCTGAGCGTCCTTTACCACCACGACGCTGCGTACGATATTCAAGTAGCGGAACTCTTTTAATATACCCTGTGTTAGTTACAGTTATTATCATATCTTCATGTGCTATTAAATCTTCAATATCTGACTCGAATTCACTTTCTTCAATGCTTGTTCGTCGTGGTGTAGCGAACTGTGTCTTCATTTCTACTAGCTCTTCACGAAGGATCTCATAGAGTCGATTTCGTGAGTCAAGAATGTGAAGATATTCGCGAATTTGTTCTCCAATTTCATTTAATTCTGATTTAATCTTATCTCTTTCTAGGGCTGTCAAACGATGTAGACGCAGATCTAGTATAGTTTTAGCTTGCATTTCTGATAAACGATAATAACCGTCATTCACTCTATAATCTGGATCTCCAATTAAAGCAATTAATGGTTCAATATTTGAAGCTATCCAGCTCTGAGCTAGTAATTGTTCGCGTGCTATACTAGGATTTGGCGCAGATCGTATTAATTTGATTACTTGATCTAAATTGTTTATAGCTATTGTAAGACCAACCAATACATGCGCGCGATCGCGCGCTTTACCAAGTTCAAATATTGTTCGTCTAGTGATCACTTCTTCACGAAAAATTACAAAGGAAGAAAGCGCATCTTTTAGTGACATTAATTGTGGCTGCCCCGCATTTAAGGCCAGCATATTTACGCCAAATGATGATTGTAATGACGTATATTGATACATTTGATTAAGAACAATATTTGCTACAGCATCACGTTTTATCTCAACAACAACTCTTACACCATCACGATCGGATTCATCTCTGAGATCGGCAATTCCATCGATGCGTTTTTCACGTACCAATTCGGCCGTTTGCTCAATCATTCGCGCTTTGTTTACTTGATAAGGCATTTCTGTGATAATTATAGCTGTACGATCTTTTCGTATTTCCTCGAAGTGACACCTACCACGTACAATTATCGAACCACGCCCAGTAGTAAAAGCAGATCGAATACCAGAACGACCAAGAATAATACCACCTGTTGGAAAATCAGGAGCAACAACAAATTTCATCAATTCGTCAATATTAATTTCTGGATCATCAATATATGCACAACAAGCATCAATCACTTCACCAAGATTATGTGGCGGAATATTAGTAGCCATACCAACAGCAATACCGCTTGTTCCGTTAACTAGTAGATTTGGAAAACGTGTTGGTAATACTACTGGTTCATATGTTGTTTCATCATAGTTTGGTTGAAAATTTACGGTTTCTTTATCAATATCATCAAGTAAACTAGCAGCAGCACGAGTTAAACGAGCTTCCGTGTAACGCATAGCTGCTGGAGGATCTCCATCCATCGAACCAAAATTACCCTGGCCATCAATCAGTTGTAATCTCATAGAAAACTCTTGTGCCATGCGAACCATAGAATCGTAGATTGCCGAATCCCCGTGAGGATGGTATTTACCCATAACATCGCCGACTATTCGAGCTGACTTACGAAATGGTTTATTAAAATCGTAACCACTTTCTTTCATAGAAAATAGAATACGTCTATGTACTGGTTTTAATCCATCACGAACATCTGGAAGAGCACGAGAAACGATTACGCTCATAGCATAATCGAGATAAGATCGCTTCATCTCTTCTTCGATAGTTACAGGAGTGATGTCAGAGGATGGCAGTTCTGTAGACATGATTAGTTTAAACTCGATTTATTAATAGATTCATTTTATATTATAAAAACAAATATTGCGATAACTATCGTCGCATTTATCGAAATAAATAATACTGAATAATTTAAAAAATATTTCTTTATAAGAATTTGCTTGTCATCTTGACACAAAATACATTAAACTGATACGAATTTATTTGTTGCCTTGAGAAGCTAAGCTGCTCGTTCGGCAATTTATTTGTTACACAGGGTGTGTAATGTTACGTTTATTTGGAGACATTAAAATGCCGAACGGCACTGTTAAATGGTTTAATGGCACTAAAGGTTATGGTTTTATCACACCGGATAATGGTGGATCAGATGTATTCGTGCATATTTCCGCTGTAGAACGTTCTGGTCTTAAGGACTTAAGTGATGGCCAGAAAGTTTCTTTCGATGAAGAAATCGATCCTCGTAAAGGAAAAAGTTCAGCTGTCAATATAAAAGTTCTATAAACAATATTAAGTTTGTAAACTTTATAAATTTATAGATGTATAGTTATATGTATAAATGTATTTAAATTGAAAACCGGTCATGGCTATGACCGGTTTTGTTTAATTTATATGAACATACGACAATTCTTAAATAAATATTTATCAAGCTAATGTAGCTGTTATTAAAACTGCTCAAGCTGCATTGGATAAAGAAGCAGCATTAAGAACAGCAATACCACAAAAACCTGAATATCTACAAAGACAGATATATGCTGCTA
>JAITNJ010000028.1 GCA_031290545.1 Rhodospirillaceae bacterium
GTAGTCTTCATTAATAATATTTGTTTTGTGAAACGTAATTCAATAATGACATTGTGAACAAAACGAAAAACAAAGATGTTTTTAATATTTGTGTCCTAATAAAACTATATTGTGCCAAAGCTAGATGGAGTAATAATTCTCTAACAAGTACTTAAAGTATTTATTTAGAAATTATGTATTTTACTACATATTAAAATATTTGTAGAATTATTGAATAAGAGGAATTTCTGAAAGATTCATACACAGGCCATGCAAAAGAATAAATATTCTAATAATTATTCTTGACGCTAAATATATAAAAATTTAAGCAATCTCTTCGTTAAGAGCAAATCTACTCAATTAAAACAAAAAAATATAAAGATAAAGTTGAAAACTAATATCACATTAGTAATAAAAGAGTCTATTTAACTTTACAACGTATTATTACTCAAATTATCAGATATTTTTACTGTACAAGAATTGAATTAGTATTAATTATTAGTGAATATATCCAATTTTGTTTTGATTATATTAATGAGAATGAATCGAAGATATCTTGACGAAGAAATAATAATGAACATGTATCTGTAACAAAAAATAATCTTATTATTTTTTTAATTTATTATCATTGATGAATGTCATTATTGAATGAAGCATCGTGAAAAAGTTAATGTTGGATATATGTAAATGTTTGTTAGCATTAATTACTACTTAATTAAAACAAAAAATGATTATTATATAAAACATATATCTAACCATCTAACAAGAAACGTTGGAAATCAACTTGATAAAGACGTGAAAATTTCAGTTATTTTAGTTGGATCATGATTCTGTGAATACACTGCAAATCATATGCTTTAATGCGCAAATTATGGTTGTTTAATATTTTTTAAGGAAACTTGTTTTAAAGCATTCGTGCTTGTTAGGATAACAATTTCAACAATTACGCATGAAAACACATAACTATTATTCGTTGGAGTTTACCAAAATTTTTATATTGTACCATAACTTATTTCTATCATTGCCGTGTTGTACAGTGTAATTTATTATCTACTGATATAAAATTTATCTATCGTAATGGTTACTTCAAAAACTAGTTTTTACGAAAATATTCGTCAATGTGATTTGAAGATAAATATTTATATATATGTAATATAATATAAAAGTTGTATATATCGAATCAATGTTATTAATAATTACCATTATTTATTTTAAGAAAAATTCTGATGTGTTACGAAATCATTAATTAAGTTCTGAATTATAATATTGAGGTTCATAATTATAAATATTAAATATCATGAATTAAGATGAAAATTTATTCTATTTAAGACTTGTATAAATATGTAAATATATAAAAAGATGTGTTTTTAGATTATTAATTACTAATTGATAATAATAACTGTTGTTATGTTGATAATAAATCATACATTGCGTTTGATTAAAATGATCTTATATCATAATTAAGATCACATATAATGTTGTGATCTAGATAATCTGAGATTTAATGAAAGATCCAACAATAGTCTTTTGTAGTTATTGCTGTGGTTTTTGATCACAATAAAAGAGGATACGATGGGTAAAGTTATTGGTATTGACTTGGGGACTACTAACTCCTGTGTTGCGGTTATGGAGGGTAAAACTACTAAAGTTATAGAAAATAATGAAGGAGCGCGTACTACTCCTTCAATGGTAGCATTTGCAGATTCTGGTGAATTACTTGTTGGACAGGCGGCTAAGAGACAAGCTGTGACTAATCCAACTAATACTTTGTTTGCTATTAAGCGACTGATCGGAAGACGAATTGATGATCCTATGGCGCAGAAAGATATGAATCTGGTTCCATATAATATTGTCAGCGGTGATAATGGTGATGCTTGGGTCGAATGTGTTGGGAAAAAACATAGTCCTAGTCAAATTTCTGCTTTTATTTTACAGAAAATGAAAGAAATATCCGAGAGTTATCTTGGCGAGAAAGTTACACAAGCTGTTATTACTGTTCCTGCATATTTTAATGATTCTCAACGTCAAGCAACTAAGGATGCTGGGAAGATTGCTGGACTTGAAGTGTTGCGTATTATTAATGAACCTACAGCAGCAGCACTTGCATATGGTATGGAAAAAAAAGGTTCTGGCACTATCGTTGTATATGATCTAGGTGGTGGTACTTTCGATGTTTCTATTTTGGAGATTGGTGACGGTGTTTTTGAAGTAAAATCTACTAATGGCGATACTTTTCTTGGTGGTGAAGATTTTGATGCGCGTATAATTGATTATTTAGCTGACGAATTTAAACGTGAGCAGGGAATTGATCTTCGTAAAGATCGTCTAGCATTACAACGACTTAAGGAGGCAGCTGAAAAAGCCAAGATAGAGTTATCAGCAACTATGCAAACAGAAGTTAATTTGCCATTCATAACTGCTGATGCATCAGGACCAAAACATCTTAATGTTAAATTGACACGTGCTAAACTTGAAGCTTTGGTTGAGGATTTGTTACAACGAACAATTGAGCCATGTCGAGCTGCATTGAAAGATGCTGGACTTAAGATCGGAGAAATTAATGAGGTAATTTTAGTTGGTGGTATGACACGAATGCCTAAAGTTATCGAAAAGGTGAAGGAATTTTTTGATCATGAACCTCATAGAGGTGTTAATCCAGATGAGATTGTTGCAGTTGGCGCTGCAATTCAAGCAGGTGTTTTGCAGGGAGAAGTTAAGGATGTTCTTCTATTAGATGTTACTCCATTGTCTCTTGGTATTGAAACATTGGGAGGAGTATTTACACGTTTAATCGACCGCAATACTACTATACCTACTAGGAAAAGTCAGATTTTCTCAACTGCTGATGACAATCAGACTGCCGTAACCATTCGTGTTTTTCAAGGTGAACGCGAAATGGCAGTAGACAACAAGATTCTTGGGCAATTTGATCTAGTAGGATTGCCACCAGCACCACGTGGTATACCACAAATTGAAGTAACATTCGATATTGATGCAAATGGCATTGTTTCAGTTTCTGCAAAAGATAAAGCTACAGGTAAAGAACAACAGATTCGTATTCAAGCTTCAGGTGGTTTGTCCGATGTTGATATTCAGCAAATGGTTAAAGATGCAGAAACACATGTAGCTGATGATAAAAAACGTAAGGAAGTGGTAGAGTCTCGCAATCACGCAGACTCTTTAATATATACTACTGAAAAGAACTTAGCTAATGCTGGAGATAAGATACCAGTTGATCAAAAAAATAAAATCGAAGATGATCTTAAATCATTAAAGAATGTTCTTGATTCTGGTGACTCTGAAGTTATCAACAGTAAAACTAATGATCTTGTGCAATCTTCAATGAAGCTTGGCGAAGCTATATATAAAGCTACTAATGAAGGCGGACAAGCTAATGTAGAATCTGGAAATACAACATCTTTCAACGATATACCGCCTGACAATAAAACACCAAATGAAGAAGTGGTAGTTGATGCTGATTTTGAGGAAGTGGACAGTGACGAGAAGTAATTTTTTATCTAGACAAACTTTTTGTAATATTACTTTTCGACTGATTTTTTCATGATGGTGATTATTCAGGATGAGTAAACGTGATTTATATGAAATTTTGTGTGTAAATAATAGCGCCAGCGCTGATGAGATTAAGAAAGCTTATCGAAAGTTGGCTATGCAATTCCATCCAGATCGAAATCCTAATAATTCAACAGCTGATCAGAAATTTCGTGAGGTTAATGAAGCTTATGATATTTTAAAGGACGATCAGAAACGCGCTGCTTATGATCGATATGGTTACGCCGCCTTCGAACATGGTCGTGGATTTGAAAATGGAAATTCTCATTTTGCTTCAGGCCTTGCAGATATTTTTGGAGATGTGTTTGGTGATTTCATGGGTGGTAACAGCGGTGTTTCTCGTGGCGCCGATCAACGTTATGATATGAAAATTACGCTAGAAGACGCTTTTAATGGTAAGTCGACGCAGATCAAATTTTTAGGTTCTGTGGTTTGTAACGAATGCAAAGGAACTGGTGGGGCTGGTGGCTCAGTAGCGATCGATTGTAGTACTTGCCACGGTGTTGGAAAAGTTCGTGCAAGTCAAGGATTTTTTACTATTGAGAGAACTTGTTCAACATGTCGTGGACAAGGTAAAGTAATCAAAAATTCATGTCGAAATTGTAACGGATCTGGAAGAGTAAAAAAAGAAAAAACATTGACGGTAAATATTCCGAATGGTATTGAGGATGGACAACGTATTCGTTTGGAGGGTGAGGGCGAACCTGGAATGCATGGTTCTCCACCAGGTGATCTTTATATTTTTCTTAGCGTAAGTGAGCATCGTCTATTCAAAAGAGATGGTAATAACAATATTCATTGTCATGTTCCAATCCCAATGGTTACAGCTATTTTAGGTGGAGTTATTGAAGTTCCTTCTATTGATGGTAAGTTGGTGAAAATTATCATTCCTAATGGAACGCAATCTGGCCATCAATTTCGTCTGAGAAACAAGGGAATGGTTATTCTTCACAGAAAAGAACGTGGCGATATGTTTGTTAAGGTATTAGTCGAAACTCCAGTTAATCTTAATAAAAAACAAGAAGAATTGTTGCGTGAATTTGAAAAGGAGAGCATTGGTAGTAGCAAAGAGATCAGTCCAGAATCCGCTGGGTTTTTTACCAAAGTAAAGGAATTTTGGAAAGATTTAAAGGATTGAATTCATGGTTAAAATTGGAATTGTCGGCTGTACTGGTCGTATGGGGAAAATGTTAATAAGTGAGATTTTGTCTGATGAAAGGCTGATATTATCTGGCGCTATAGAGCAAACAGGTAATGATTTTATTGGGCGCGATGTTGGAGAGATTTTTGGCTGTAAACGATCTGGAATTGTTATTGGTAATGATGCTGAGGTTTTATTTACTTCTTCGGATGTAGTTGTTGATTTTACTTCTCCGAAAACAACAATCACTTACGCTACTATAGCTGCAGATATGAACACTTCATATGTAGTAGGAACTACCGGTCTTACTATGAATCATGAAACTGTTTTGCATCAAGCATCTTCTAAGGTAGCAATTGTCAGAGCATCGAATATGAGTATAGGAATAAATTTAATGTTTTCATTGGTAGAACAAATGGCCAGATTGCTTGATTCAAAAAATTATGATGCAGAAATTTTTGAAATGCATCATCGATATAAAATTGATTCTCCGTCTGGCACAGCATTAGAATTTGGGAAAGCTATATCACGCGGACGTAATGTTAAATTTGATGATGTTTTGGAAAAAAATGGCAGTAAATTAATGCGAAAAGTAGGTGACATTGGGTTTGCCTCATTACGTGGTGGCGATGTAGTTGGAGATCATACAGTTGTATTTGCTTCTGATGGAGAACGTATTGAAATTAGCCACAAAGCGTCGTCACGTCAGATTTTTACCAAAGGTGCAATACGCGCTTCTTTATGGGTGGTTGATAAGCCACCAGGGTTGTATTCCATGAATGATGTTCTTGGTATTGCTTAAATTATTTCTGAAGAATATTTCGATTTTCAATGATCAGAAATAATTTAAATGTTTTTGTTATATTTAGTGGTTGTTGATAGTTTGTAATAACCCAATAAATGAATTTGATTATTTCTTAAAATTTACTTGTTAAACTATTAACAACTTGGTGAAATATTTCAATTTTTTAAAACGTACAATGTTTATTAATAAACGAAATTAATCAATCTAATTTTAAAGAAATTTAAATATAAAGTTATAGGAATAGCAGCTCTCTATAATTATGGATGTGTGAATTTGAAAAGAGCTTAATTACGTAACTATGAAAATGACATTGTCGCAAATTGATCAATTTTTTATATGTCTAGCTACTAACAATCCAAAACCTAATATCGAGCTTATTTACAATAATACTTTTACATTATTGATTGCTGTATTGTTGTCAGCTAGATCAACTGATGCAGAAGTAAATAAAGTGACTAGCAAATTGTTTACTATCGCTAATACTCCAGAATTAATGATTATTCTTGGAGAGATTCGTCTTAAAAATTATATTAAAACTATCGGCTTGTTTAACAATAAAGCTAAAAATATCATTACTTTATCGCATATTCTGATCAAACAACATCAATCTCAAGTTCCACAAAATTTTGAAGAATTACAAAAGTTACCTGGTGTTGGTCGTAAAACAGCCAACGTTGTATTGAACGCCGCATTTAATCAGCCAACTATTGCTGTTGATACGCATGTTTTTAGAGTTGCCAACAGAACTGGGATATCATTAGGTACAACTACTAAAATTGTCGAAATTGACCTAGAGCGAATAATTCCAGACAAGTGGAAAAGTAATGCACACAATTGGTTAATTTTACTAGGACGATATATTTGCAAAGCTAAAAAACCAAATTGTCCTATTTGTCCAGTTGTTAATCTTTGTATGTTTTCAAACAAAATTGT
>JAITNJ010000007.1 GCA_031290545.1 Rhodospirillaceae bacterium
CATTTCTGAACATAATTCTGATTGAGATAGACCAAGAAGATCTTTCATAAAACCACTATTATTCATGCATATATAAATACAATTTATATATGCATTTTAAATATCAATAATTAGATAAAAATATGTGCAGTAAAAATATCTATTTTACTGCACATGCTTTACTAATGTCATTATAAGCTTTAACTTATCCATCAAGAGAATAAGTGTCGTTAATAACATCCATTTATCAAATTTCCATGTACTACAAGAGTCTTTCCTTTTAATAGTGCCTGTACAACAGCTTTATCATCATATGCCAATAAATATCAACTTATTATGTATTATTCAATCAGATAAGAATGACATTAAATAAACAACTTTTATATTCAAAAAATATTCTGGTGCCCCAAGTCGGATTTGAACCAACACACCGTTGCCGGTAACAGATTTTGAGTCTGTCGCGTCTACCATTTCGCCACTGGGGCTATAGAAAACATGCTATAGATGATTTGGTCAATAATAGCATTCTTAATAAGAGAAATTTTTATAAATTGTGATTAAACAATAATTAATGTCAATACAATATTTATTATTGTAAAATCTAATATTTATTTTTAATAAAACAGAAGTATTTTAGTGTTTTGGCGAGATTTTGGAGTAAATATTTTTGATTAAACAAGTATACAATTTGTTAATTAAGTTAGCCAATCATCGTTATGCTCCATGGTGGCTGACAATTATTTCTTTTGCTGAGGGTTCAATTTTCCCTATTCCACCAGATATTATGTTGATTCCTATGATTCTATCAACGCGCAACAAAGCGTGGTTTTATGCTATTCTGACAACTTTATCTTCAGTGGTCGGTGGTTGGTTTGGTTATTGTATTGGATTTTTCTTGTTTGACACTATTGGCCGATCGATAATCATGATTTATGACCTCGATGCTCATTTTACAACCTTTCAATCTTGGTTTGCTGAAAATGGAGGTTTAATAATACTTGTTAAAGGGTGGACACCGATTCCATTTAAGATAATTACGATCACTGCTGGTTTTAGTCATCTCGATCCTCTTATTTTTACAATAACTTCATTCATTTCACGCGCATTAAGATTCTTTTTAGTGGCCGGATTGCTCTATTTTTTTGGAAAATCAATTCGTGATTTTATAGAAAGACGATTAACTTTAGTTACAAGTGTTATTTGTGTAGTATTGGTTGGTGGATTTTTTATTGTACGATATATTTGAGATTAATCAAAGTTCACATTCAATCTGTTATTTAATGTGAGTAATTAGCAATAATGCTTTATCAATACGAAGATTTTGTAATAAAATCATTCAATAAATTTTTATTTAAATAAACTATATTAAAAGATAGCTAATAAAAATTAATGTTTCTTACGAGATAGTGGGTGATGTTGATTGACAAGATTTTTTAATCGATCATCAAGTACATGTGTATAAATTTGTGTAGTTGCAATATCGGCATGACCTAACATTTGTTGTAAACTGCGTAAATCAGCGCCATGAGCAAGTAAATGACTGGCAAATGAATGACGTAGTACATGTGGTGAGACTCGTAATGGAGAAATCCCAGCATCAATAGCTAGATTGTTCAACATTTTTGCAAAACCTGTACGAGTTAAATGACCACTTTTACCTGTACTTGGGAAAAGCCAATGGCTAGTTTTTGGTTGACGTATATCAATCCAGGCTAAAATTGCTTTTCTTGCTGGCTCACCAATAGGAATCATGCGTTCTTTATTACCTTTGCCATTTACTACTAATACATTAGAATTTCGAATTATTATATCTACAGGTAAGCTGACCAATTCTGAAACTCGTAAACCAGTAGCATAAAGCAATTCAACGAGGGCTTGTGTTCGATATCCAATGATACCATCTTTATTTTTTGCAGTAAGAATCAAAGTCTCAACTTCAGATTCTGAAAGATATTTTGGCAAAAGACGACCTAATTTTGGCGAATCGATAATCTGACTAGGATCGTTAGTGCATATGCCCTCTGCAAATAAAAAACGATAAAATTGTCGTAATGTTGACAAACGTCGCGTTGCAGTGCGAGTAGCTAAGTTATGAAATTTCATAACTGCAATATAATCTCGTATATTAACACTAACAACTTGATGTTCAGACAAACCACGTGTAGCTAGAAATGTACTGAAATTATTTAAATCACGTCGATATGCATCTACAGTATTAAATGTTGCTCCGCGCTCAGCTATCATCATCTCGAGAAAGGATTCTATGAATTTAGATTCCATAATAAGTCACATCAATTGTTGCATTTTTAACATGTTTAATTCATTAATGGATTTTTACAAAAAAACAGTTAATATTAATAGTTCAAACTTTTAATTATTATACAACGAAGACTCGTTAATTTCATTGTAAACAAACAAAATGATTATAAATTTATTTCTTTCTAAGGAATCTCTATCATGAAATCAATATCATGTTTTCTTTCTATTAGTCTACTAGCAGGTATGGCAAGTGTTGCTCAAGCTGAAGGCTTATATGTTGGTGTTCGTGGTGGATATGGAATGCCAACAGATAAAAAAAATTCGATTAATACTATAGGCAAAGTAAAAGAAAATGATGTTCCTGGTGGTCATGATATTAAAGGAGATTACAATGCTACTATAAATGGAGGTGCCGCTTTTCTAGTATCGTCAGGTTATGAGCTAGATCTTGATAAGTATGGTTCTATCTGCCCAGAGTTTGAGTTTGGTTATCGTTATAACCCTTATTCTGAAACTAGAAAACTTGAACTTAGTATAACTAGTACTTATACTAAAATAGTTGATGTAGTAAGACCGTCAAGTAAAGCGGCAAAACCATCTTCTCCACCTAAAGAAAAATCATCTTCTACTAAACTAAGATCTGAAATATCAGAATCAAAAACATCTCCTTTGCCACCAGCATTGTTTCAAGCTCAAATTCGTGCTAGTATGAAGGCTACTCAATCTGCATTGAGTAATGATTCTATTAGAGCAAATCCTCTTACAACTTTGCAATCAATCTTAAATGCTCATGAAGCAGCAAATTTTTCTTCTCTAAGTTCGCCGCCAGCAGCAGCATTACCATCACGTAGTGGAATTCCTTCAATTTCAGAAGGAGATTCTGGTAAGGCAGCTAGAGGTTTTAGGGCAAAACAAAATGATCTAGCAACTACCCCATTAGATAATCCAAATAGTTATGTTAATATTCGTAAAGCTTTAGTTAAAGTTCCAGAAATAGGAAGTGTTGGAAGAAATGCAGATAGATACTTAGTGGCGGCTATGATTGCTGGCTATACTGCAGATCAAGCTGTTGTATTGGCAAAATCATTAGGCGCAGATCTACCTGCACCTACCACAACACCACCAGAACCTACAAACAGACAAAAGGTAAGGTTACATCAAATATATTCAGCGTACGCCATTGATTACTTAATGAATTCCATTAATGCTAGTAATATGCAAACAGTGATGAAGAGTGTTATATACGGAGCTACCAAAGGTCAAATGGAAAGAATTATTACAGGATTAGATTCAGGAGCAACAAAGGAACAAATTGTTACAAGAAAAGAAATTATGAAAGATATTAAAAGAAAAATGAGTAGAGTACTAACATCTGACATAATGACCTTTCAAAAAGCAGCTTTGCAAGAAGGAATAAATGCTCTAAAAGTAGATGGAACAAATCCTGCTGATATTATAGCTGGAATAATTGCTGGATATAGTAATGTTGAAATTTCTAGACTAGGCGGAAAATCTCCAGCAGTAGTTACTTTTTCTTCAGCAGTTGATAGTACTTCACAAAAAGAAGAGCCTGTAGAGGAATCACCAAAGGTAGAAACTGTTACCGAGCAACGAGTAGTAACAGAGAAAAAAGTAGATAAAAGGAAAGGAAATGTCAAAACTGAAGGTAGTCTCACTTCTATTTCTGGAATGTTTAATTTAATATATAACATTCCTACTGGAAGTAA
>JAITNJ010000035.1 GCA_031290545.1 Rhodospirillaceae bacterium
GCTAATAAGCTTACTACTACTAGTAGCAGTAGTAAGCTTACACCTATTGGTCCAGCAAGACCACCTATTGGTCCAGCAAGACCTCCAATGCTTGGTCCAAATAGATCATTTGTTGGGCCATGAAGGTGAATACTAATTATTTAATAATTTGAATAAGTACGTATATCAGTTAGATTAGATCAGTTTCTAATCAATAATAAAGAAACTCATTGCTAAATAAACATCTTTTTAAAAAACATTATCAATGAGTAAACTAAGTTTAATAAATTATTGCGAAACAAAAAACATTATTGCTATTTGTTTTTGATAAAAGATAGAATTTCTGAAGCTGCTCTTCTACTTGGCGTATTATTATCATCAAAATTGAATTTTGCAATTGATTTTTCAGTATTTATTAGTTGAGATTTTCGCAAAAAATCATCATCTATCAATCTAGTTAATTCAGCAGTCAATAGATCTACACGACAATCTTTTTGAATAAGTTCGGGAATCACCATACGACCAATCATCAAATTAATTAAACAAATATATGGTGTTTTAATTAAGTGTCTAATAATCATTGCAGTAAAATAATTAATTCGATATCCAATTACCATAGGCAATTTAGCCATTGCTAATTCTAATGCAACAGTACCAGAAGCAGCCAAAGCAACACGACAAGCAGCAAAAGCATCATAGCGTTCTGTAACACCATGTATAACTGTTGCTGGAGCTGACCAGATAGTTTTCCTAACATCATTAATAACTGTATCAACTGTAGGAATAACGATCTGTAAATTAGGATATTTTTTAACAAGAAGCTCTATAGTTTTAGCAAATACTGGCAATAGACGTGATGTTTCAGAACGACGACTTCCTGGCAAAACACAAATTAACGGAACTGTTGGCAAAATTGAATGACGCTTACGAAAAGCATCACCATCACCTTTATCTGCGCCACTTTCCATAACTGCATGACCAACATAAACTGCACGTAGCCCAACTTTAGTAAAATAAGCAGGCTCATTAGGTAATAAGCATAGCAATAAATCAACTCTTTTGGCCAACAAAAAACTACGCTTTTCTTTCCAAGCCCAAACCATAGGTGCAACATAATGAATTCTTGGAATAGAAGAACCTCTAGATTTTAGTCGCTTAACAACACGTCCTGAAAAACCCCAACTATCTATAGTTACAATAGCAGATGGACAATTTCGTTCTATATCAATTAAAGTTTGATTAAGGCGTAGCATAATTTTTGGAATCAATGGTAATACTTCAAAATAACCCATAACAGCAAGATCTGATTGTGGAAACAAGCTATTCATTCCTTGTTCACGCATAGCCTCTCCGCCTATACCAGCAAAACGCACCCTACCCTCAGTCAATTGTCTAAGAGCGATCATTAATCGTGCCGCTAGAAGATCCCCTGATGGCTCTCCGGCAATCAAATAAATTAGTATTGGATCACTCATTTCTTAGTACACCACAAATAAAAAGACCAGCGTCATTAGCAACAGTAACAACCATCGGATAATCAATCACAATTACCAAACCAACTTCAACTGCAATTCCAGCAAGACCGGCAATTGCGGCATTCTTTACAGTTTGGACACCAATAGTTGGTAAATCAACACGACGTTCTTGATTTAATTTCGCAATTTTTACTAAAACACCACCACTTCCGGATCGACGTAGATCTTTAACGCGATTCAATAAAGCATCTGTTCCTTCAATTGCTTCAACACCTAAAACAATACCTTGTTGAACAACTACGGCTTGACCTATATCTAAAACTCCTAAAAAATGTGCAACTTTTGTAGCATGTTCTATATCTGCCTTTGCTATATCATTTGGTTTAATATTACCCCAAACACCATCTTTGGCCAAAATGCCCCCAAGGACATCTTGTAAACCTAAAACTCGAAATCCTTCACTTTCCAATTCACTAATAATTGCTTTTAATAAACCATCATCTCCTAATGCACGCAAACCCAAACGTGTAAAGAATTTTATAGTTCTAAAATCTGGATAATGCAAATCATGCAGCGTTGGTCGGCGTATAGATCCAACCATAATTAAATCTACTATATCTTGTTTATGCAAGATATCTATACCGCGTTCTATTTCACCAATATGAATCCAAGCATGCGGCAAGCCTTCTACCATTTTAACTAAAGCATGATCAATGATAGCAAGAACAAAAATTTCTCTTCCGCTAGCTTTGGCAACATTTGCCACAAGATCTGGAAGCGCCCCACCACCAGCTATTATACCTAGCCTACCTACCATTTTATTACTATTGTCATATCCTTTAATATGCAATCATCATAAATTTAGTGTAAAAATAATTACTTTAAGCTGGCTTACAGATAGTTCTAGAGCTATCACTATTGATAAAATCAAGAATTTCTATTACAGGTAATACGTTCTTGAATTGAGTAAACACTTCACTGATTCTATCAGACATCGTACCTTCTGAAAAAAATAATAACCGATAAGCATTCCTAAGTGCGTGAATATCTTCATGAGAATAGCCACGACGCTTCAAGCCAATCAAATTAATTCCTGATAAATGCGCACGATTACCAACTACTGTTGTATAAGGAATTATATCCTTTTCAACACCAGACATACCGCCTACCATGGCATGTTTTCCAATCCTAACAAATTGATGAATTGCTGACAAACCACCAAGTACAACAAAATCACCAATTTGAACATGTCCACCAAGAGTTACATTATTAGCAAATATAACATTATTACCTACTATACAGTCATGGGCAATATGAGATCCGACCATAAACAATCCATTGTCACCAATCAAAGTTAACATACCACCGCCTTTGGTACCTGGATTCATTGTAACATTTTCTCTAATCTGATTATATTTACCAATTACAAGACGACTTGATTCTCCATTATATTTTAGATCTTGAGGTCTATGGCCAAGTGAGGTAAATGGATAAACTATAGTATTTTGCCCAAGACTAGTAATCCCATCAACAACTACATGAGAAATTAATCGTACATTAGTTGCAATTTCAACATTTTCACCAATTATACAATAAGGACCAATCTCCGCACTATCATCGATGCATGCCCCTGGTGCAACAATAGCAGTTGGATGAATTTTGGTCATTTATTATCTATTATCATTGCAACATACGTTGCTTCAGCTACCAAATTATTGCCTACACATGCCCTACCATAAAATCGCCAGACATTACCATGACGATGTTTTTTAACAACATGAATTAATATAGTATCTCCTGGAATTACTGGTTTCCTAAATTTTGCATCACTAATCGACATAAAATAAACAGCTTTACCTTCTGCTTTTGATCCTAGTGTTTCTATTACAAGAATCCCAGCAGTCTGTGCCATTGATTCAATGATCAACACACCAGGCATTATTGGCAATTGTGGAAAATGTCCTTGGAAGTATGGTTCTGATGAAGTAACGTTTTTAATACCAATGGCTGATACATTAGGAACGATATCAATTACTTTGTCTACCATTAAAAACGGATACCGATGCGGGATCATTTGCATAATCCTACTAATATCGATCGTTTTATTGATTCGATTTTCCATACGATTATTAAATCCCTTTTATCAATAACGCCTTACAACATCACTTAGACTATCTTACTAAAATTATTGGTTATTTTGAAAAGTTCTTCATGCTTCTTTAAAAAAAGCATGAAGAAAATAAATTACTTACTATGTTTTTTTGAACCAGTATTTGAAGGTACAGATTCAGCATCAACCTTTGGTGCACTGAAATCAACATGTGGTAGTTTTTTATTAATTATACCTATGAGTTCCTTAGTAATATCAAGACTTTCATCCAATACAATCACTTGACTACGCTGCATAACCATCGTAATTCCGTATTTAGCAGCAATTTGCTTAGCTATTTCAATCATTTCCTCTTGAATACGATTCATTGAAGTATTAAATGATTTCTCTAAAGCTTGACGTTGCGCCATGTTTTTCTTTTGAAATTCAGCAACAGTACTTTCAAATGCTTGAACTTTCTCAACAAAAGCCTCTTCTGACAAAGTTTTTCTTTGTTCTTCAATACTTTGTTGTGTACTTTGTAATTTAGCCTCTTCCTTACTCATTTCATTTTTAAAAGTCTGTTGAAATTTATCAGCCATCGCTCTTACACCCTTAGCAGCGATCGACTCTTGTGCAATTAGATCAAGATCAACAATTGCAATCGTTGGAGAATAAGTTGTTGCAACTTTTTGAGAAACTGACGTAGTTTCATTATCTTCAGATTCTTGAGCAAAAACTGATGTTTGAAACAAAAACATTACTATAAAAATTAACCAACTAAATCGATATATAAACATAATTAAAACCTCGTCCCAACATTAAATCGAAAAACCTGTGATCTATCGTGTTCATTTTTAAATACAGGCCATCCAAAATCAAGATTCAATGGCCCTATTGGCGAACTCCAAAGTACACCAAATCCAATCGACATACGCGGAGCAATAGATTGTGCAATTTCAGGTTTTTTACTAGAACCATTAGTTTCAGGGAAAACATAATTTTTAACATGTCTATCAGTAAAACCAACAGTGCCTAAATCAGCAAATATTCTACCGCGCATCCCTATTTCTTGTGGTAATCCTAGAGGAAATTGCAATTCAGTTGTACCAACAACAGACCACATACCACCAATAGCATCCCCTGTATTTTTATCACGCGGACTTATACCATTATCAGCAAAACCACGCATTGTATCTTCGCCTAAATAACATCTATGTGTAATTCCTACTTCAGAGCTAGTCCAACTAGAAATATGACTACCACCAGCGAATAACATTAATACAACTCTATCTGATAGTTTAAAAAATTTAGAAGCATTTAAACTATTTTGTATCCACCGTTCGTTACCACCTAAACCAGAAAATTCGTTACCACCACTTATAGAATATCCTGATGTAGGATCAACTTTACTATCGCGACGATCATACATAATTGTATGAGAAACAGCTGACATAAGACTGCTCCCTCTTTGTTTTTGAATATAAAAAGACGCTTCTTTTTTAACATTACTTATTCTCGTTCCAGAAAAAGTATATTTAAATTCGTGAGAAAGATATTCGTTATATGACCATCCAGTAAGAAGATTTAAACCATTTGTATTTGAGTCGTAACTTGAATATTTCTGATTATTGTTTCTAGAAGTAAATAAATTAGCACCGGCCATCATTTCTCGATTTAGAAAATATGGTTCTGTAAAACCAAGGTTAAATCCTTGTTGCCTTTGCGCTAATTGCATACCAATAGTACCAACTCGACCATAACCAAGTAAATTGCGCTCAATAACCTTTAAATCAATTATTGCCCCTAATAAACTAGACCACCCTAAACCAACATTTAAGTTACCTGTAGATTTCTCAACAACATCAAAATCTAGTACAATACGATCCTCTGAATTTTCAGATGGAGCAGTATCAAATTCAATATTTTCGAAATAATCTAAATTACCGATACGTTCACGAGATCGACGTATCTTAGCAGCATTAAAAGCATCACCTTCAGCAATGCGCAACTCACGACGTATCACATTATCACGTGTCTTCTGATTTCCACGAATATTGATTCGTTCAATATATATTTTCGAAGCATCATTAATATTAAATAATACGTCAATTGTACTGTCTGTTCTATGACGTTCTAATTCAGGATTGATATCAGAGAAAGCATAACCTTTCTCTCCTACAACATCTGTCAATTTTTGGATAACATCTTCAATTTCATCAGCATTATACCAACTTCCTGATTTTAATTCATCAACTGTTGGTTGTAATTCTTCCACGTTTAGATCAGCAATAGCGCTTTTTACACTTATTTTTCCTAATTTATAGCGCTCTCCTTCCTCTATTGTATGTGTTATAAAAAAGCTTTTATTATTTGGAGTTAATTCTGCAACAGAAGATGCTATTAAAAAATCAACATATCCATTTTTTTGATAAAACCGACGCAATAATTCACGATCTAATTTAAGGCGATCTGAATCATAAGTGTCAAATGATGTAAAGAATCGGTACCAAACATTTTCCTTAGTTACTATTTGTTCACGTAATTCTCTACTATTATAGGCCTTATTACCAATAAAATGAATTCTTCGTACGTATGCTGTCGGACCTTCTTTAATATCAAAAACAAGATCGACGCGATTTTGTGATTGTTCAATGATCTTTGGATCTACAGTAACTGCATAATATCCATTATGACGATATATACTAAGAATGCGATTAACATCATTTTGTACTTTTGTTCTAGTATAAACACTGCGAGGTTTTAATTGTGCTTCTACTAGTAATCTCTTACTCTTAATATGCTTATTTCCCTCAAATACCACACGGTTGATAATAGGATTTTCAATCACTTTTATCAATAATACATCACCATCTCGTTTAATAGAGACATCAGAGAACAAGCCCGTAGCAAACAAACTTTTTAAATAAACATCAATCTTTTCTTCATCGGTAATATCGTCTAAAGAATCCACAGTTATATATGAATTAATTGTTTCTTCTTCAATTCGTTGATTACCCTGCACAACAATCTTTAGAGTTGGTGACTCTTCTTTGGCGTATACAAATGAATTGAAAGCTATTACACAAGTAATAGCTGCACATACATGAAAAAAATATCTTAATTTATTCAAAACTATCCTCATCAAACAATAGTTAAAATATTAAGTTTTTGATGAATTCCCAAACTCGCAATTCAATTAAATCATTACGCATTGCGAGTAACATTAAGCCAACTAACATCGTCATTCCAATACAAAATCCATATTTTTGTATTGTAGACCCTAAAGGTTTTCCAAGCAATGATTCAACACCATAGAATAACAAATGTCCACCATCAAGCAATGGAATTGGAAATAAATTAATCAAACCAAGATTAATTGACAACAAGATCATATAGTGAATAGTACTCATAACACCGTGTTTTGCAGCTTGTCCAATTCCTTTAGCGATTCTCAATGGCCCACCTAATTCATTTGATTCACGCTGCCCTGTTAACATTTGACCAATTACTACTAAAGTAGATGAAATCATTTTATAAGTTTCTTTAGTAGCTACTAACACAGCTTGCATTGGATTGTAATGAATAATTTCTATGTTATTAGAGTCTGCAATAATACCAAGCATTGGGACCTTTTGTAAATTACCAAAAATATCTTTTGTCTCAGTTATTGTCGGGTGTGCAATAATTTTTTGAATCATACCACTTCTCTCTATTACTAGTAATAGTGGTTCTCCAACGTTTAAACGAACAATACTCTGTAAATCTTGAAAATCATTAATTTTTTCACCATTAGCTTCATGAACTATATCACCATCTAACAATCCGGCATGATGAGCTGCACTATTTTCTTGCACATGCCCAATGGCTGGTGTCACATGATGCCCTCCATAGCTCATAAGTAAACCAGTCAAAACGACGATTCCAAAAACTAAATTTGATAACGGTCCTGCTACTACAATAGCCGCTCGTTGGTAAACCTTCTTATAAAAAAACGAATGAGCTTTCTCTTCTGGAGTTGGAATCGTTAGATCAGACATTCCGTTCTCACCTAACATCTTCACATATCCACCAAGCATAAATAAAGAGAATTTCCAACGTGTTCCTGATTTAGTAGTAAAACCAAATAACTCAGGACCAAAACCAATGGAGAACACCTCTATTTTTACTCCAGCCCATAGTGCAATTATAAAATGACCAAACTCATGAACAAACACAACAACTGTTAAAACTATCAAAAAAACAGCGCCATAGTTCCAAAAATCAGTAAACAATTGCATAATTATTTATGTGCAAATTTAGCAACCAAATCCTTGGTCATTTGGCGTGCCTGGTTATCATATAGATAAATATCTGAAAATGCATCTAGCGGAGCATCGCCCAATTTATCTACAACTTGTTCGACCAATCGAACTATATCTAAAAATCCAATTCTACCTTCAAGAAATGCTCCAACGCTGATTTCATTAGAAGCATTAAAAATAGTAGGTGCAACACCACCTTTACGTAAAACATTACGAGCAAGGCAAAGTGCTGGAAATCGTACAGGATCTGGAGCTTCAAATGTCAATGTTGCAATTTTAGAAAGATCCAACTTTTTACTTAATGTTGACATCCGTTTTGGCCATCCTAGTGCTAACGAAATAGGTATTTGCATATCTGGCATTCCCAAATGAGCCAATATAGAACCATCTATATAAGATACCATGCTATGTATTATAGATTGTGGATGAATTAAAATATCAATGCGATCTTCTGCCAATCCGAACAAATTATGAGCTTCAATTAATTCAAGACCTTTGTTCATCATAGTTGCAGAATCTACTGAAGTTTTAGCACCCATACTCCAATTAGGATTAACTATAGCATCTTCTGGAATTATCGACATCATTTGTTCAATATCAAAAGTACGAAATGGTCCACCAGATGCAGTTAGAATAATTCTATCAACACTATCGTAATTTTCAACATCAAGCACTTGAAAAATAGCTGAATGTTCAGAATCAACTGGAATCAAAGTAGCGTGGCATCGTTCAACTTCTGTCATCATTAATGATCCAGCACAGACCAAAGCCTCCTTATTTGCCAATCCAACTATAGCACCACGCTGAATAGCCACTAAAGTCGACTCCAATCCTATTGCTCCGATAATTGCGGCCATCACAAAATCAGTAGGTCGCCTCGTTGCATCAATAACAGCACCACTACCAGAAGCAACTTCAATGTTGTAACCAAATAATGCTTCTTTAAGAGGTAAATAAGCTTCGTTCTGTGCTACTACCACCAAATGTGGATTTAATCTCTTAGCCTGTTCTGCTAATTTTTCTGCATTGCAATTAGCTACCAATACATCAACAGAAAAACGTTCTGGATTAAGTTCGATCAAATCAATCGTTTTACAACCAATCGAACCAGTAGATCCAAGAATAGTAACGCTTCTTATATTATTACTTTTAGCAACGCTCATCAATTAGTCTCAATATTTTAATTACTTGCATTACTCATAAAATGGAAATCCATCACCAATCATCAAACAAAGCAAAACCATCACAGGAGCTGTAGCCAATAACCCATCCAAACGATCAAATGCTCCACCATGTCCAGGAATTATATTACTCGAATCTTTAACTCCAAAATGTCGTTTAATACACGATTCAGAAAGATCTCCAATTTGAGCTACAATTGCTAAACAAGAAGAAAGCACAGCAAGAGTAAATAGTGAGCCGCCTGCTTCTAATCCCATCAATACACCAACTATACTAGCTGACAATAAACCACCAAACAATCCTGCCCAAGTTTTTTTAGGACTAATAATAAACAACAATTTAGGACCACCAGTCAAACTACCAACAATATAAGCACCTATGTCAGTTGCCCAAACAAGAAACATTAATAAAAAGAAAGTATTACATTCATGTCCACGCAACCAAACTAAAGACCAACATGGCAGACCAATATAGAGAACTCCAAAAATCATCCATAATACTTTTTTTCTATCAACTATTGGTATTATAAGCATTGTAATAGTAATAACAATTGCAGTCGATACAGGATCCTTATAGCCTAATATAGAAATTAAAATCGTCATAAAAGATATTAGCGCACCAGAAATGCCAAAATATCCCCTGCAAATCTTTGTCCATTCCCAAGAAAGAAGACTTCCAATCAATCCAATAAAAATAACAAAAACCCAAGAACCTATCCATACAGCCAAAATTGATATTGGAGCTAAAATTATAGCTGAAAGAATGCGTTTATATAACATCTACTACACTACATCACCATAACGACGTGAACGTCGTTGATATTCACAAATAGCTAAATTTAGATCATTTTTTGAAAAATCTGGCCACAAAATGTCAAGAAAAATCATTTCTGCATATGCCAATTGCCAAAGTAAAAAATTGCTTATACGTTTTTCACCACTAGTTCTAATTAATAAGTCTGGATCAGGAATTTCTGCTGTAAAGAGATTTGAAGCAAAAATCTGCTCATTAATACTAGTTATATCGCAATTACCTGAAATTACATCATCAGTAAAACGCTTAGCTGCTCGTACCAATTCCTGACGCCCACTATAATTAATTGCTACAATCAAAGTTAATTTAGTGTTAAGTAATGTTTTTTGTTCAGCATCTTCGATCAATCGAGTGATATCTGGATCAAAACCAAGACGCTCTCCAATAACACATAATCTAATATTATGATCATGTAATTCGCTAACTTCATTTAGTAAATAACTGCGCAAAAGCTCCATAAGATTGTTCACTTCATCATGTGGTCGTTTCCAATTCTCAGAAGAAAAACCAAACAGAGTAAGATAAGAAACACCACATTCAATAGCACCTTTTACAGCTTCATGCGCCGCTATGGTACCACGTCGATGACCATCAGCTCGTGGCAAACCATGTGCTTTTGCCCATCGTCCGTTTCCATCCATAATAATAGCAATGTGAAGTGGTTGTGCTGGAAATTTAGAATGATCCTTTAACATTTTTAATTTCATACTGTAATAATTTCTTTTTCCTTTCTGGATAAAATTTCATTAATCAATTTGATCGCTTCATCAGTAACCAACTGAATTTCCTTCTCGTATGAGCGTTGTTCGTCTTTTGAAATAAGCCCATCTCTTTCTAAATTTTTAAAAACATCCATACCACTACGCCGAATATTACGAACTGAAATTCGTGTATGTTCGGCATATTTGTACGCTATTTTTTGCAATTCAGCACGACGTTCCTCGTTTAGTGGTGGAATAGGTACGCGTACGATTTGTCCGTCAGACGAAGGATTAAGACCAAGACCAGATTGATTAATTGCTTTTTCTACAGATTTAACCATATTTTTATCCCAAACTTGAACAGTAATCATGTGTGAATCAAGTACATTTACATTACTTACTTGATTAAGTGGCATTATAGCTCCATAAACTTCGATTGTCACTGAATCTAGTAAACCAACATTAGCACGACCAGTTCTTAATCCAATAAACTCTTTTTTTAGAGCTTCAATAGCACTTTCCATATGACGCTTAACATCGTCTATGGATTCTTGATGTACCATGAGTCAATTCCTTTCTTCGACAATAGTAAACCGTCCTTTTCCAAAAATTACTTTGGCAAAGGCACCACATTCATGTAAATTGAAGACAAGAATTGGTAAATTATTTTCACGACAAAGAGTAATAGCAGTAGTATCCATAACATGAAGATCATTTGTCAATACATCTACAAAAGTCAGCCGATCGTAACGTAGTGTATTTTTTGTTTTATGTGGATCAGATGAATATACTCCGTCAACCTGCGTAGCTTTAATCAAAACATCACACTTCATCTCGACAGCACGAAGTGCTGCAGCGGTATCTGTAGTAAAGAATGGATTTCCAGTACCAGCTGCAAAAATTACTACTCGACCTTTTTCCATATGACGAATAGCACGACGTAAAATATAAGGTTCACATATTGTATCCATAGGAATTGCTGACTGAATACGAGTTATTAAACCAGCGCTCTCTAATGCATTTTGCATCGCTATGGAATTGATAACAGTTGCCAACATGCCCATGTAATCAGCACTAGTTCTTTCCATTCCTTTTGATGCACCAGACACGCCGCGAAAAATATTTCCACCACCAATAACTAAGCAAATCTGTATACCATAATCAAAAACACTACGTATCTCGCCTGCAATTCGAGTTAGTATTTTATCATCAAGACCATATTTACAATCTCCCATTAAACCTTCGCCAGAAAGCTTAATTAGCACACGACGAAACTTTAGATGATCTAGCATTTAATGCTTTCGATGATAAATTTTAAAATGTGGCGCTAATATCAGAATGCTAACGCACCAATTGTGCTGCAACTTCTGTAGCAAAGTCCTTATGCTCTTTCTCGATTCCATCACCAAGAACGTAACGAACAAAACCTGACAATTTAATTGGTGCACCAAGAATCTCAGAAGTATTCTCAATAACCTTACTAATTTTGGTACTACCATCAACAACAAAAATCTGTTCCAATAAAACTACTTCTTCGTAATATTTACGAATGCGTCCTTCTATCATCTTTTCGATAACATTTGGTGGTTTTCCAGATTTTGCTACTTGTTCAGCTATTATTGTACGCTCTCTATTCAAAGCAACATCATCTATAGATTTAATCGATAAAAACAATGGATTAGACGCCGCAACATGCATAGCAATTTGCTTACCAATTTCTGTCAACTTAACAACATTACCACTAGATTCCAGAGAAACTAACACGCCTATTTTCCCCAACCCTGGCGCAATAGCATTGTGCATGTAGTTAGCAACAACTCCCTGCGATACTGAAAGACATTTAGCTCGTCGAAAATTTATATTCTCACCAAGAGTCGCAATCATTGTGGTCAACTCTTCATCAATAGTTTTACCACCTGTAGTAACTGCTGTCTTAAGCGTAGCCATATCATCTCCAACCTTTAAAACAAGATCAGAAATCAATTTAACAAACCCTTGAAATTGCTCATTTCTAGCTACAAAATCAGTTTCTGCATTGATCTCAACCAATGCTCCATTTTTACCATCAGAAGATACAGCAACTAATCCATCAGTAGTTACACGGCCAACCTTTCTAGTCGCTACAGATAGACCATTCTTTCGTAACCAATCCACAGCTTTTTCAAAATCAGCCCCACTAGCAACAAGTGCTTTTTTACAGTCCATCATGCCTGAACCAGTCTTCTTGCGCAATTCTTTCACAAGCAAAGCAGGAATTTCGGTCATTTACATAGTCCTTTATTTAATTAACGAAAATTTTAATAAAAGATTCCTTATATCAAAACATCAGGTTGCTTATCTGGTGGAACAGGAAATATTTCATCACCACTCTCTTCATTAGGCACCTCAATTGAAGCTCCAAGATCGATTCCAGAACGAGATAATTCTGTTTGAATACCATCGATAATAGAATTTCCTATCAGTTCGCAATAAAGTTTGATGGATCTTAGTGCATCATCATTACCAGGAATAGGATATGTAATACCTTGAGGATCAGAGTTAGAATCAAGAATTGCAACAACTGGAATACCCAATTTATTAGCTTCCTTAACTGCTAGATCTTCCTTATTAGTATCAATAATGAACAAAATATTAGGAACTCCGTTCATTTTTTTAATACCACCAAGAGCCCGTTCAAGTTTTTCCTGCCTACGAGTCAAATTGAGCTGTTCTTTTTTTGTCATGCCCCGTACAGCTTCAGAGGCTATTTGCTCTTCAAGCTCAAAAAGACGCTTAATCGATTGAGAAATAGTCTTCCAATTAGTTAGCATACCACCTAACCAACGATGATTAACATAATATTGCCCACATCTCTTAGCTGATTCTGCAATAACATCTGCTGCAGTATGTTTGGTTCCAACAAAAAGAACACGACCACCATCAGCTACAACATCATGAACAGCTTTCATGCCTTGATATAACAAAGGAATTGTCTGTTGCAGATCAATAATATGAACATTATTGCGCACACCAAAGAGATACGTCTCCATCTTTGGATTCCAACGACGAGTACTATGGCCAAAATGAACGCCAGCCTCGATCAATTGACGCATACTAAAAATAGGTAATACCATTGAATTCTTTCCTTCTCCGGTTAAACTTCCACAGAACATCTTGCCAAATCGAAATCGATCTAGTACCGGAGCGAATAATCTCAAGATCATCCGCACTTTCCGTGTGTTAATTTTAAAAGTACTGATATTTCATATGTACACTATTTTGCAAGAAAAATCTTGCTTTTTAAATGGCTTTATAAAAACATCATTTTGTATACGTCTTTAAAATACGTCGATCAAATCAAATATTAACAAATAATTTCAGTTAATGATGATCGTATTTAACATTCTTTTTACTGTATATTAGTAAATATAATTAATAGATTATACATAATTAATCATTAATACATGATCAATTTTTAGTAAATTGAATTATTATTTCACGATTAAGTTACATAGTTGTATAATTGTTGCATTTTAGGTTCATGTTTAAGTTATGTTTTTAACTATTAACCTGTTCATTTTCATTAACACAAAATGAGATTTGACTTCTATACAAGCTAGAGTTATATTATAGTTAAAGAGAAATTTTTGTCTTTCATTGTTAATTTTTAAGTGTGTGAATATGGCTAATCATAAGTCTGCTAAGAAGCGTATTCGTCAGACCGAATATCGCACTGGAGTTAATCGCATTCGCGTTAATCATATCCGCACTTTTGTAAAAAGGGCTGAATCTTTAATAGAAAGCGGTGTTAAAGATTTAGCTATAGAAGCCTTACGAGTTGCACAATCAAAATTAATGCACGGTGTGCGTGTTGGTGTTATGCGAAAAGGAACAGTTTCTAGAAAAGTTTCTCGTCTTGTTGCTAGAATAAAATCATTATAGATAAACTAACATCATTGTATTAAACATTACATATAGTTTTTAGAACATCTATCATTGTTCTTGAAATAGTTTATCCATAAAAGTCATATAATATAAATGAGGATGATTTTATAGTTGGGTATTAGCTAGCAAGCGCTAATTCTTTGATTAATTTTATAGAGATTTTGTTAATACCTCGTTTTTTCAACATATTTTTTGGTATTTTAGCTATTGGTATTGTTGCTTGTTCATATATCTAACCAGTAGGGTAACACCACAGGTATCTTTGTCTACAGAAATATCTGAAGATATTATAGAACAAGGACCATTATTCTCTGCCGAAACAAAAGCAATTGCGCAACTAGCTAGTAAGGCTAAATTAATTGTGTTATCCCTCACTTCGATCGTACAGCAGGCATTTATGCCTATTAGTTTTCTACCTGGATCTCAAGCCTTACAAATAGCTGATTACGCACGTAGCACTAATAGAACACGTTTAGCAATTTTAGCACAATCAAACGATTATGGTAGAAGTGTTGTAGATCATTTATTAAATAAAGCACCGGCACTAGGTATTATTATAAGTAGTTTGCAATATTATTGATCCAAATGATATTGAAATTAAATCAAGTATTTGTCGCTTAATAAATCATGATCAAAATTTATCAAATAACATTGAATTTGACACTTTAATTTTACCTGATGAAGAACAACGTCTTCTTAATATTGGAGCACAATTACTTCAACATGGAATAGATTCTTCCTACTAAGATCAAACTACTTGGTGCTATGATCTGGGAGAACAGTAACGTAGATTCAGAAAAAGCTTTTTAACTCTTGGTATACACGATATAAATCATGTTAATTTCAATAATCGTTTTACTGCGGCATTTGGTAATAAACCATCATGATTAGCGTAAATAGCTTATGATACTACATAATTGGTAGCAAAATTAGCACGCTGTAATCCTCCTGATTTTTCATCAACAACACTAAACAATACTTTTGTAGGAATTGATGGTAATTTTTATATAAATTCAGAAGGTACTACAGAACGTAACTGCGCTATTTTAGAAGTACCAAATAAAGAAATAGTATCGGCATCACGATTTTTCAAATCAACTGATAATTGAGACATAGGTATTATGGATTAATTCCCAACATTTTGATTAAACTATCCAAAATATCATCTTGTTCAGGAGGTGTTTGTTGAATTTTATTATCAATTGTATCGTCTTCAATTGCTTGACTAGATAGTTGTCGAATCGGCAATCCTCTGTGAGCGGCAAGCATAACATTGTGCCAAAGTTTAGTAGGTAGAGTACCACCAGTAACTTTACGCATAGGAGTACTATCATCATTACCAAACCATACTCCTCCAACGTAATCTGCAGAAAATCCAATAAACCAAGCATCATGATAATTTTGAGTAGTTCCAGTTTTTCCAGCAATTTGACGATCAATAGCTGCAGATTTTCCACTACCTTCAGTAATTACTGCCATTAGCATATCTTCCATTTTATGAAGAGTACTCGTAGAAATAATTCGCCCTGCACCAGTACCTTTTCGATGATAAATACAATTTCCATGATTATCTCTAACACTAGTAAAACCAAATGGGAAAACCCCCTTACCGTTATTAGAAAAAGTTGCATAGGCAGCTGTCAATTCAGTTAAATTAACCTCACTTGTCCCAAGAGCAAGTGAGGCTTCAGCACGCAATTTCGAAGTAATTCCCAATCTTTTTGCCACAGCAACAACACGCTTAGGACCTATTGATTCAATCAAACGAACGGCTGCAACATTACTAGATTTAGCAAATGCACGCCTTAATGAAACAGTTCCTTCATATTTGTGTGTATAATTTTCAGGACGATATTTTCCAGCAGTAAACGGTGAATCTTCTATTAGATCACTTTCGTTCCATCCATCTTCAATGGCTGCTAAATATAGAATTGTCTTAAACGATGATCCTGGCTGACGCATACCCTGTATTGAACGATTGAACTGACTAGTAGCGTAGTTACGACCACCAACCATAGCACGAATAGCACCATCAGGCGTCATGATTACCATAGCGCCTTGACTAACACCAAATTTAGCACTATTAGTAGCAAGAATTTCTTCCAATTCTGATTCAGCTTTTCGTTGTAATCCCATATCAAGTGTTGTGTGAACTGTAATATCGCAATCTTTTGCATACTGATCAACTAGATCACGAACCCAATCAGCAAAATAATAACCAGTATGAGAAATCTGAAGAACTGTTTCTTGATCATTTTTTATGGCATCATCAGCTTGTTCTTGTGAGATAACATTAAAAGCAATCATGTTTTCCAAAATACTTGTAGTTCGCTTAACAGATAATTCGCGATTATTCTGTGGATTAAATCTTGATGGAGCTTTAAGCAATCCAGCTAATAAAGCCGATTGGTATAGATTAAGCTTACTAGCAGGAACATTAAAATAACGACGGGCTGCCGCATCAATACCCCAAGTTCCATTTCCAAGATAAACACGATTTAAATAAAGTGTCAAAATCTGATCTTTACTAAATTTGCGCTCTAACCACAGTGCCATTAATAATTCTTGAACTTTTCGCTTCAAACTGCGCTCAGATGACAAAAACAAATTCTTAGCCAATTGTTGGGTAATGGTAGAACCGCCCTGCACTACATGACCAGCTCTAATATTAATTATCATTGCACGAGCTAAACCAATCAAATCCAATCCGAAATGACTATAGAAATGTCTATCTTCTGTGGCTATCACAGCTTGTATAACACTGCTTGGTAAATCTTTTAAATTTACAGATTCACCGTATACATCACCATAAGAAGCAATTGTTTCACCATCAGATGAAAGTAAAGTTATGCTGGGTTTACGTACTGTAGAAGTAAGATTTTTTAGATCAGGTAAGTCATATGCATAATATGCAACACAAACACTCAAACAAATCACTATCCATATAATTACTGTCAAAAAGAAGTTAATAGTTCTCCTTAGTAAACTATTACTCTCTTTTGACAAACGTTCTTTTTTTATAGACTTAGTCTTATTATCACTCATTAATAATACAAATCTTTACATTAAATACTTTTAAGAAATTTGTTATTATCACTCATTAATAAAGTTATATACAACGATGTAACAATATTTGATTATCAAAATTTAGACAAAATAGTGTCTATTAAATGTTAATTTAAGATTATTCAATATACTCGTTTTGGTATATTCCCCAAAATTCATCACGTTTCATCCATCCGCTAACATTATCTATCTTTACATTACAATAGATTTTTGACGATGGACAGCTAAGCAAATCCCCAATAACATTAGGTTCAACTAACGCTATCGGTAATGACTTTTCATTTGGTTTTTCACGTAGGTAACGCTGTTCATCAATAATTATAATCGTACGTTTTGATGAAAGCATACTTTGGTGAACCCAACCTTCAACTTTCTGCCAATCTCGAATTTTACGCCAATTTTCGAACTGAGCAATCACTTCTACCGGCAAACGGCTATGAACATAAATCCAATCTATTGGATAACGTACTCCAGGACCAGTTCGCAAATTGATCTTGTCTGAACGTAATGATACAAATCGTGGTAATGGTAAATCACCACTTTTAGCATCATCGTTTATAATAAACATTATTGTAAATGACGCCAACAATATAAAAAAGTAACGTATCCAAAAAACCATGCATGACATCCAATTCAAATAATAAATTAAAGTATTTTGTAATAAAACAATTGAGTTTTATAGATATTAAGATACTGATCTTAATTGAATAATATTATTTTATGATATAAAAATTGTCGATATCATGTCACTAGACATTATATATAAGATTATACAATCTCATTTCTAATTCAATTCATGTAATTACTAAACATTTGATATGTTTTTTATTTGTGATGATCTTGCAATTAATCCTGGCAAACAGGATGTATTGATAAGTCATGAATAGAAGCATTTTTACCACAAAGCTTACATTCTTTATCTTGCTTCAAACGAACTTTTCGAATATTCATTTTCAAAGCATCGATAACTAATAAATTACCAGATAAACTGTCTCCTATTTTCAAAATTTCTTTCAATACTTCTGTTGCTTGTAAACTACCTACAATACCAGCCATTGCCCCAAATACACCAGCCTGACCGCACGATGGTATGTCATTATATAGAAAATTCGTCGTATCACCACAAAAACATCTATAACAGCTATCGCCAACCTTAAATGTTGCTAATTGCCCTTCAAATCGCAAAATCATTGCTGAAACAAGAGTCTTTTTGGCAAAAAAACATGCATCGTTAACTAAAAAACGAGTCGAAAAATTGTCACTACCATCAGCAACAATGTCATAGTTCTTAATAAGATCTAATGCGTTTGTTTGTTCTAAACGAAAACTATGAGTCACTACTTTGATATCAGGATTAATTAAAGATATAGCAAATTTTGCACTTTCTGTCTTTAACCAACCAATCCGTTCAGTATTATGTATTACTTGACGTTGTAGATTAGTCAAATCAACTATATCGTCATCAACAACACCGATAGTACCAACTCCTGCAGCTGACATGTATTGAATCAACGAAGATCCTAAACCGCCTGCTCCAATAACAAGTACTTTGGCATTTAATAGACGTTCTTGGCCAACACCACCAACTTCTTGGAGTATTATATGACGTGAATAGCGTTGAATCTGATCTTCAGAAAAATTCATCAATCTACAATTAAAATTATTTCAAATAAAATAAATTTAATATATTAAACACTACATATTTCATATGCTAGCTATAAGTTTTTGAAAATGATTATAAATCTGAATTATCAATGCGAATTTCTAATTCAATACAACAAATTACTCTCTTAAAAAGATATTATTTAAGATCAATTTGTTATTAATTTAGAAATTAGTATCATATTAAGAACATCTTCAATAGATAAGCAGCGCTTTGAAAGATCAAAAAATAATTCTTCTGCATTTTATAATGATTAAATTTTAAAATTTCACACATTATCATCATTTTTCAAAAAAACTATCTTTTATGTTATCTTTTATTTTAACTTCAAGTTAACATTAACACCACTTATGAAATATATAATCAATTATATGAATTAATCACATGATTAATTCATATAACCATTTAAATGGATCTTAATCATGAAGCGTCTACTATCTATTATTCTACTAGCAGGTATGGCAAGTGTTGCTCAAGCTGAAGGATTATATGTTGGTCTTGAAGGTGGTGCATCATTTACACAAGACAACTCTTACATTAAAACAAGTACAAAAAAAGATTCTCATTTTTTACCTGAAGGTTCTTATACTTCTTCTACTAAAACTGGCTATGCTTTAGTAACAGCACTAGGTTATGAAATAGATCTAGGTGAGGCTGGTTCTATATGTCCAGAACTTGAATTTGGTTATCGTTATAACCCTTATTCTAAGATTAAATTATCATTAAATGCATTACCACAACATGCTTTTGATCATAATATCAAATCATCAGATAAATTAAGGTCTGATATTTCACAAGATGAAATGAATCTTTATAGGGAAAAATCAAAAAATCCATCAGAAAATTCAGTGTTTAAAAAACAAATTATTTTAGCTCTTGATGCCATCAATAGATTAGGAAACCATCCTATTACAGATTTACAAATTTTAAAGACAATCTCAGCTCCAACAGGAGATAATGTAGAGCCAAGTGAGCTAGCAATTATCTCATCAAATAAACCAAATAGTTTTACTAATATCTCTAAGGCTCTAGCAAAAGCTCCGGTAGCTGCAAATATAAAACCAAGAGAAGGATATTTCTTCAATGGGCCATTCACAACAGTCAATAGAAATCTCTTAGCAGCTATGATTGCTGGATATACTGCAGATCAAACTGTTGTATTGGCAAAATCTCTAGGCGCAAATATACGTGTACCAACACCTAAACCACCAAAACCTACTAATGAACAAGAAATAAAGCGACAACAATTCCTTTCATTTTGCGCTGCCGATTTTTTTCTAAATAGAATGCTAAATAGCACTAAAGGGTTCCGTGATGATTACACTAATGATCAGTTTAAATCACTAAGCCATCATGATAAAATTGGTATAGTTATAGGAATAATAGAGAGTGTCATATATGGAGCGGGAAAACACAGAATGGAACTTATTATTACCTCAGAAGAACCAAGTGCAACTCCATTACAAACTACTATTGGAAATGCAATTCTGCAAGAAGAAAAAGAGAAAATGAGTCGAATAATGACGCTAAAAACATTCTCAAATCCAGCTATATTAGATGCTGGATTTGAGATAGTGAGTGGACATTCAAAAGATGGTAAGAGGTACGATCATGCAAAAGATGTTATAGCAGGATTACTTGCTGGATTTGATCCACATTATTTTGCTCCAGATTCAGATTTAGACTCAGGTTATAAACCTACTAAAGGTGATGTTTCTGATAAATACAAAAAAATAGCTGACAAAACATCAGGTAGCCTAACTTCTACTTCAGGAATGTTTAATTTAATATATAACATTCCTATTGGAAGTAAGCTAAGACCATTTATAGGCGCAGGTATTGGTACTGTTCATATTGTTGATAAGATGAATACTAATGTTTTTGGAAAATATAATTCATCTGATAATTCTATGGCTTATCAAGGTATTCTTGGTGTTTCTTACCAAGCAACACCAAGAATAAAGCTTAACACTAACTATCGCTATTTAGCTACAACTAAAAAAGTACTCAGATTTGGATTTAATAATAAAGAGAATAGACTTAGTTATAATAAAAGTTATTCTTCTCAAAATGTTTTGATAGGAATATCATATAGCTTCGGTAAACTTATTAATGAAGATAAAAATTAAAACATTTAAATTAGATTTAATACTTACACAGTAGTAATATTTTTTAGAAAAATTGATTTATGTATAATTTAAAAAACAATGTAGATGGAATCTATAATACTGGTTAAAAATAACATATTTGTTTCAGATTATAGGTCGATAATTTTGTTTTATTAAAATGTAATTTAACTTGCCTCGCTATCATCATCTAATACAATTGATGTTCACATTTTATCAGTTTTTATTTAATTATAGTGTGAGTGGTATATTTTCATACAAAATTAATAATTCTCATTATCTCCATTAACAATAAATATACTACATCTCCTAATGTAGTATATTTATCACACATCAAATAAAAATACATATCTAGATCAAAATCATCTTGTGAGTTCTATAATCATTTAATATAAGTAAATACATAACAGTAAT
>JAITNJ010000025.1 GCA_031290545.1 Rhodospirillaceae bacterium
TGACCAAACCACACCAAAACGATCTGTTATTCTGCTATGAGCCCCAGGACCAATACCAAGATAATCATTACCCTCCCAGCATAGCAAATTGTGAAGACATTTTGCATTAGGTAATGCAAAATTAGAAATTTCATAAGAAAAAAGACCATGTTCTTCGGTCAACTTCCTTGTTAAATTGAACATTTCAACTTCCATATCTTCGCTTGGCAATTGAAAATTTCCGCTGATATATTTTCGATATAATGCAGTTCTTGGTTCAATAATAATTTGATAAAGAGACAAATGATCAACATCCATAGCAATGGCGTGTTGTAATTCTTTGTACCAAGAGCTAGGCGTCTGATTTGGACGAGCATATATTAAATCAAAAGAGGTTTTAGGAAAAATCTTACGGGATAATTCGTAAGCAATAAGTCCTTGTTTAAGGTTATGATGACGTCCTAAAAAACGCAAATCATTATCATCTAGCGCCTGTAATCCTATTGAAATGCGATTAATGCCTGCATTACGAAAAGCAAGAAGTCGATACTTGTCTATAGTATCTGGGTTAGCCTCTATAGTTATTTCAATTGTTTTTGATATTTTCCAATATCTGAAAACAGCATCAAGTATTGCCACTATAGTTTCTTCTGCCATAGTTGATGGTGTTCCACCACCAAAAAAAATACTATCAATTGTACGATCTGGCAGTTGTTGTGAGAAATATTTGAGTTCTGTTAAGAAAGATTGGCGCCAGATATCTTGATCGATTGCAGCAACTGCATAGCTGTTAAAGTCACAATAAAAACATTTAGATAAACAAAATGGCCAATGCAAATAGATACTTAACGTATTCATATTGTTATTATTGAGATTAATCTAGAAACAAATGCTCTTATTTTATATAACAAGTTTTTTGAGGCTTTATAAATTAAGAACATTTCGTTGTAATTCAATTAAATTACTTATACCTTGCTGAGCAAGATCTAAAAGATCTAAAAATTCATCCTTTGTAAATACGGCGCCTTCAGCTGTTCCTTGAATTTCAATAATTTCACCTATACCATTTAAAACAAAATTACTGTCAACTTGACAAGCTATATCTTCATTATAATCAAGATCAAGTACTGGTATTTTGTTATAAATACCACAAGATACTGCAGCAACCTGTCCTGTTAGTGGCATAACTGATAGAACATTTGAGGAAATTAGATTTTTAAAAGCCAGATATAGCGCTACATAAGATCCAGTAATAGCAGCAGCTCTAGTTCCACCATCCGCTTGTATAACATCACAGTCAATTTTGATCTGTATTTCACTCATGTCAGTTAGTTTAGTAACAGCACGTAAGCTACGGCCAATCAATCTTTGAATCTCTTGCGTTCGACCTCTTTGTTTTCCATTGACTGCCTCTCGATCATTACGAATATGAGTTGAGCGAGGTAACATGCCAAATTCAGCAGTAATCCATCCTTTACCAGTTTTTCGTAAAAAGGCAGGAATTTTTTTATCTACAGAAGCAGTGCATAAAACATGAGTATTGCCAAATTTTACAAAACACGAGCCTTCAGCATATTTATTAAATGTTGGCTCTAAAGTTACAGAACGAAGTTGATTTGGTGCACGACCAGATGGTCTCATTAGAATTTTCCAATGTAATCTAATATAATTAATTTGGACAATTTATTTAAAAACTATCTTGTTAAAAAGACAGTAACTATTTACATAATAACACATGATTATTATTATTAAGAATAAACTAAGTGAATAGGACAAAAATGACTCAAGATCAATCACAAATTTCAGATGATAAACTAGAAGATGGTATAATATCGTCAGAACAAAACTCTTGTGAAATAATACCAGAAGTAGAATTAGAAACTAAAATCATAAATTTAGAAGAAGAAATAACCAAGCTAAAAGATCAGCTTTTACGAGCTTTTGCTGAAACTGAGAATGTTCGTCGTCGTTTTTTGCAACAAGTCGAAGATCGAGGTAAATATGCTATTAGCAATTTTGCTAAGGATATTTTGCAGGTTGCTGACAATTTGCGCAGAGCCTTAGAAAGCATCTCAGCTGAAGATCGAAAAACTAATACAATTATAAACAAATTGGCAGAAGGTATCGAATTAACAGAACAGACCTTTATTAATACATTAGAGTGTTATAAAATCAAAAAATTCGAATCATTAGGTCAAAATTTTGATCCGCATAAACATCAAGTAATGGTAGAAGTTGAGGAAGAAACTAAACCAGCTGGCACAATAGTATTAGAAATGCAAGCAGGGTATACTATTCATGATCGTTTATTACGTGAAGCCATGGTTGGGGTTTCTAAAGAAAAATCAAAAGATCTTGAAATAGACATTTAAATTATTTTCACGATCGTTTTATTAAAAAAATACATGATTTTGTAGTAGAATATTTTTAACTTTGAATCTTTAAATTACATTTAATTTACATTCGCACTATCTATAATTATATAATTAAATTTTGAATTCTTTGATGAGGTTAATAATAATGACCATTGAAACACAACGAAGTACTTGGGCGCAAGCAAGTGGTGCAACAATTGATGCCGGTCTTCGGCAATATATGTTGCGTGTATATAACTATATGGCATCAGGTTTAGCCTTGACTGGAATCATCGCTGCCGTAGTAGCTGGAACTCCAGCAATCAATCAATTGTTCTTTCAATTTGGTATTCAGGGAATGACACTAACCGGTCTTGGTTGGTTAGTAACAATATCTCCAATAGTACTAGTAATGGCAATTTCGTTTGGTATAACAAAAATGCGAGCAAACACAGCACAAATGTTATTATTGTTATATTCTGGATTAATGGGCATTTCTTTATCGTCCATTTTCTTAGTTTATACTGGCGAATCTGTTATTCGTGTTTTTTTTATAACATCAGCTTCATTTGCTGGATTAAGTTTTTACGGTTATACCACAAAACGAAATCTTTCTGTTTTTGGCACTTTTTTAATAATGGGATTGTGGGGATTAGTAATTACATCTATAGTTAGTATGTTCATTGTTAGCTCTGCATTACAATTTGTTATTTCTGTAGCTGGCGTCGGTATTTTTGCTGGTTTAACAGCTTGGGATACTCAGAAAATTAAGGAAATGTATTGGGAAACAGATGACACTGAAACAACTAGCAAAAAAGCAGTTATTGGTGCGTTAACAATCTACTTAGATTTCATTAATTTATTTATTATGCTACTTCGTTTAGTTGGAAATCGTCGCGAATAAACTCTATAAAAAACAAATAAAAAGCTTGGAACTAATTTAAGTGAGTTCCAAGCTTTTTATTTAGTCTATATTATGGTGAGCACGATGGGATTCGAACCCATGACCTACTGATTAAAAGTCAATTGCTCTACCAACTGAGCTACGTGCTCTTATTTAAATGAAAAATCATTTTTTAATGTCAGAAGCGACCTTCATCCAAATAATACGGTCTGGATTAGAAACGGAACCGTTATTATTATCATTTCCTTTTTTAATCGCATCAACATGCTCCATACCTTCGATCACCTGACCCCAGATAGAATACTGATTATCAAGAGATGGTTGTGGTGCAAAACAAATGAAGAATTGCGAATCAGCGCTGTTAGGATCGGAAGAACGTGCCATTGAGACTGTACCGCGTAAATGCTTTTCACGAGAAAATTCGGAAGTAATACGGAAACCAGAGCCATTAAATCCAGTTCCAGTAGGATCACCACCTTGTGCCATAAAACCAGCAATTACTCTATGAAATGGAGTTCCATCATAAAAACCACTACGAGTTAGTTCTTTAATTCTTGCTACATGCTTTGGTGCTAAATCTGGACGCATGGCAATAACAACTTTGCCACTTTTAAGCTTCATAACTAGTCTGTTTTCAAGATTTTTGTTACGATTCACATTTACCTCAGAACTCTTAGCTTGAACTGGAGCTGCGTTTACCTCAGAACTCTTAGCTTGAACTGGAGCTGCGTTTACCTCAGAACTCTTAGCTTGAACTGGAGCTGCGTTTACC
>JAITNJ010000030.1 GCA_031290545.1 Rhodospirillaceae bacterium
TTTTTATAAATACTGGGTTAATTATTAAAGCTGAGCATGCCGGTCAATTGATTGGTGTTATTGCTCACGAATGTGGTCATATTTCCGGTGGACATATAGTTAAAAGTTATGGCGCTATAAAAGACGCTAAAAATATTTCTCTAGTTTCAACTATTCTTGGTGCAGTTACATTGTTAGCTAGACCTGACGTTGGTGGTGCAATTCTTGCTAGTGGCGATAATATGGCAAATAACAGTTTTATGGCATTCAGCAGAGCTATAGAAAGCTCTGCTGATCTTACCGCACTCAAATTTCTCGACAATATAAAAATATCATCGCGTGGTTTTCTTGAGCTTATAAAAATGATGAATGAACAAGAATTGTTTGCGTCAAAACGTCAAGATCCTTATACTAAAACTCACCCTCCAACATCTACACGTATCAACGATATTCTTCACCACGTAGAAGCTTCTCCATGGTCTGATGTTCCGTTACCACAAATTTATAACGAAGTACACCAGCGTATCAAAGCAAAACTAATTGCTTTCATAGAATCTGATGTTACTACTTTTAGATATTATAAAAAAGACGATCCAAGTCTAGTAGCTAGATATGCGCATGTTATTAGCTATTATCGTAAACAAAACCTTAATCTTGCTATTTCATTGATCGATGAATTGATCGTCGAACGACCAAATGATCCTTATTTTCATGAATTAAAAGGACAAATGCTGTTCGAAAATGGTCGCAATGCAGATGCTATTCAGGAATACAAACTCGCAGTAAAATATCTACCGTATAATACTATATTACGAGAAGAACTTGCGCAAGTTGAATTGGAATCTGAAGATCAGTCAAATCTTCTTGACGCTGAAGAGAATTTGATATTTGCAACACGATATAGCCCTGAAAGAATTAATAATTGGAGATCACTTGCCGCTGTCTACGGTCGAATGGGCAATGAAACTATGGTTGCAGCATCATTAGCTGAACAAAACTTACTAGTTGGAAAGTGGAAAGAAGCATTGCATAATGCATCTAAGGCTATGAAAAATCTTAAAAAAGGTACACCTACAGAAACTCGCATGCATGATATCGTGATACGTGCTGAACAAATACGAGATCGTGTCAAGAAATAAACTTGAACAATATGATATTGTATTTTGCTACTTTTATTTTTAACCTATACACATCCTAAATTAGGGTTGGTTTATGTTTTCTTTTCAAATTCTATTTATATCATTAATCACTTTGTTTTTCTCAACTCAACCACTTTTTGCTTCACCAGAAGATCAACAGCAATTGACAGTTAAACAACAAGAGGCTGTGAAGAAAATAGTTCATGATTACATCATGAATAACCCTTCTATTATTACCGGCGCCATCGAAGCACTTCGTCAGAAAGAAAAATTAGCTGTAGAGATTAGAGCTAGCAAGGCGCTATTTGAACGCAAATCAGAGATATTCGATGATCCAAAATCACCAGTTTTAGGTAACACAAATGGAGATCTAACGATAGTAGAATTTTTTGATTATCGATGTTCTTACTGCAAAGATATGCTAGATGTAATAATGAATACTGTCAAGACAGATGGTAAAATTCGATTGGTTATGAAGGAACTGCCAATCCTAGGTCCTAATTCAATAATGATATCACGCGCTGCACTGGCCGCTCACAACCAAAATAAATATGAGGAATTTCATATTACTTTTATGAGATTGAAAGGTTCAATTACTGATAAAACAATGCTACGAATTGCCAATAGTATTGGAATTAATGATAAAAAATTAAAAAAAGATATGAATAACGATCGTATCGATACTTTATTGAAGAATAATCTTCAACTTGCCAACGCTCTTAACATTGACGGCACACCTATTTTTATTATTGGAAACAAGATCATTCCAGGTACAATTAGTTTACAAGCATTAAAACAGATTATCGATCAAGCGCGCAAATCAAAATAAATTATACAATTTCAATGAAAATCAATTTGCTGTACATTGAAGTAAGAACATTTAACGATTTAATTTATATAATCAAAGTAACTTCACGAAAGTCAATTCGTGACAATAGTTAATCAGAAAGTTATTAATTAATAATATAATCTCGCTTAATCGTTTAGAATGATAAAATTCGATTATCTAATAAAATACTATTTTTAATAAATCGAACTACATATCTAAAAACTAACCTGTTAGAATAGCTAATTGTATCAATACTAAAATTATTTACTTACATGTACTAATCTGAAGATATATATTTTTTATTATTTTATTATATAGGTATGTTTTCATATGTTAGAAACCGCTTGTTAAAATTAAATAATTAAAATTTCACTAGTTTGTTTATAAAAAGAGTTTGAATTTTATTATCAAACAAACAACGTAGAGTGGCGTATGGTGAAATTTTATATATCATAATACGTTTTATATGTCATTATACGTTGTATTAATTACCTATAAGTAAATTAATAAATTGTATGATTAAATGAAATAACATCATGAATTTTCTTAAGAAAAAATCAATTCATCCTGAAGGATGGAAATTTATTCCACTTTTTACCGTTATTACTTTATTTCTATTTTGGATCTGGAATCCACTTGGATGGTTTGGCGTAGTCTTAACAATCTGGTGCGCTTATTTTTTTCGAAACCCTGATCGAATTACACCTACTAATAGCAATTTAATTATCAGTCCTGCAGACGGAATTGTACAAATGATTACTGCGGCACCACCACCATTAGAACTTATGATGGGAGATGAACCATTGTTACGTATCTCCATTTTCATGAATATCTTTAATGTACACGTTAATCGCGTTCCAATTACAGGAAAAGTTCTCAAACGAGTCTATACACCAGGTAAATTTTTCAATGCGTCATTTGATAAAGCAAGCTGTTTTAATGAACGAGAAGCAATTCGTCTTTTACTTACAGATAATCGCGAAATTGCTTTCGTACAAATTGCAGGAATGATCGCTAGACGTATTCGATGTGACATTAGTGAAGGTCAAACGATTTTAACTGGAGAACGTTTTGGTTTAATTCGTTTCGGAAGTAGAGTGGATGTTTATCTTCCATCTAACGTTCAGACAATGGTTAGCGTAGGACAGACAATGATCGCCGGAGAAACTGCGTTAGCCGATCTCACAATTAACATATAAAGACAAATTTAATGAAATTTTCACACAATAATCGCCAAATAGTACCACATCAGCTTTCGTTCAATAAATTAATTCCAAATATTTTAACTATGCTAGCACTATGTTCTGGTATGACTTCTATTCGATTTGGATTACATGAAAAATGGGACTTTGCGATTATTTCGATTCTGATATCAGGTATTATTGACGGATTGGATGGAAGAATAGCTCGGCTTTTGCACAGTACCAGCACATTTGGAGCTCAGCTTGATTCTCTATCTGATTTCATTAGTTTTGGAATTGCACCAGCAATATTGATTTATTTTTGGACAATGCAAAGCGCCGGTGGGTTAGGTTGGACTCTAGTACTTGTATTTTCAGCTTGTTGTGCTTTGCGTCTAGCACGATTTAATACAATGTTAGGTAAACATGAATTACCGCCGTGGGCTCATAATTTTTTTATAGGCGTTCCAGCACCGGCTGCTGCCAATCTAGTTCTATTACCGATGGTATTAAGTTTTCAATCAGAGAATAATGGTTTTTTCACTAGCACTTCTATCAATGCTATCGTTCTTATCGTCGTTTCTTTTTTAATGGTTAGCAAAATTCCTACTTATTCTGGAAAGAATTTTAAAATTCCACATGATTATGTATTACCAACATTGCTCTTAGTTAGCGTGCTTGTTGCTTCTCTAGTAACTGATCCATGGACTACAATAGCAACTATGGGAATTATTTATGCTATAAGTATTCCTATTAGCGCACTATCTTTTTACAAGTTTCGTAAAAAAAATAATCAATCTTCTTAGTAAAAACTACACTATTTGATAACGATTATTGATAAATTTATGGTGGGCACTATAGGGATCGAACCTATGTCCTCATCCATGTGAAAGATGCACTCCACCACTGAGCTAAGTGCCCATTATATCTTCAAGATGATTTCTCGTACGTACGTCTTGTACATGATAATTTCAACACTGTCAAGTTTTTGTGAATTATTTAGCTATACTAAGTAATAATATATAGGTTAATAATTATAAGTCCTGATTAATTAGTAGTTCTTCAAACATTTACTATGTTTTTCAGTTTAATTGATATGAACAATATTTAATTGTAACAAGTTTATTTGGCATTAATCATTATGAAACAAGTAGCTGTCATTATACTTACTGCTGGCAGGGGTACGCGTATGAAATCCGCATTGCCAAAAGTTATGCATAAATTAGCTGGTCGTCCGATGATCAATTATCTTCTTGATAGCGTTAAAGCCTTGAATCCTGATCGTGTGATAGTGATAGTTGGACAAGATATGGAAATAGTAAAGACGACAGTGTCACCATATGAAACTGTTGTTCAGATTGAAAGATTGGGCACAGGCCATGCTGTATCAACAGCTAGAGCTAGCCTGGCTAATTTCAACGGAACAATTCTTATTCTTCACGGAGATACACCTCTAATCGGTTTGAATAATCTAAAAGCAATTCTTGACCGAAGTTCTGATCTAGCAATAGTAGTTCTCGGATTCAGATCTGATAACATAGGTCGTTACGGTAGACTATTAATAAATTCATCTGGAAAACTTGAATCAATCGTCGAATTCAATGATGCAACAGATGAACAGCGTGCAATAAATTTATGTAATTCAGGCGTTATTGCAGTTGATGCAATCCATCTTTGGAAATTGATCGATAAATTATCCAACAATAACTCAAGTGGTGAATTTTATTTAACAGATATAATTTCTTTGGCTCATAAAGACGGTCTTATTTGTGATTTTATCGAAGCCTCTAGAGATGAACTTCTTGGAATTAATTCAATGGCTGAGTTGGCTATATCAGAAAATATATTACAAAATCGCATGCGATTATCTAATATGGAAAATGGAGTAATGTTAATAGATCCAACTAGCATATATTTCTCTTGGGATACACAACTTGGACAAAATGTTATAATTGGTCCAAATGTAGTATTTGGACCAGGAGTATCAGTAGGTGATAATTGCAAGATTGAAGCTTTTTGTCATCTAGAGGGAGCTTCTATTGCATCTAATTCAACTATTGGTCCATTCGCTCGTTTGCGACCTAATGTAATTATAGGTAATGATGTTTGTATAGGTAATTTTGTAGAGATCAAAAACTCAACTATTGAAAGCGGAACAAAAATTAATCACCTTACATATATTGGTGATTCACAAGTTGGTAGTAAAGTAAACATAGGAGCTGGTACCATTACCTGCAATTACAACGGATTAGCCAAATTTCTTACTAAGATAGACAATGGTGCTTTTATAGGCTCTAATAGCTCTCTAATAGCTCCAGTAAAAATTGGAAAGGGATCTATTGTTGGTGCAGGTTCAGTAATTACTAAAGACGTCTCTGCAGGATCCCTCGCCATAACACGTGGTGAGCAGAAAGAATTATCTGATTGGGCTAATCACTTCTTTAATATAGATAAAAAGTCTACTAAAGAGGATAAATAACATCATGTGTGGTATTATAGGTATTGTAGGAAAGTCGAAAGTTGCTCCTTTGTTACTAAACGGATTGAGACGGTTAGAATATCGTGGTTACGATTCATCAGGAATAGCTACTATAGTTAATGGCAATATTGATCGTCGAAGAGCACAGGGCAAATTGGATAATCTAGAAAAATTACTAACTGAACAACCTATAGAAGGTACGATTGGTATTGGCCACACTCGTTGGGCCACTCACGGAGTTTCTAATAAAATTAATGCACATCCACACGCAACGAAATATGTTGCTGTAGTACATAACGGTATAATTGAAAATTATCTACAATTACGAAATGAATTAATTATTGATGGTTATGTTTTCGAAACTGATACTGATACTGAAACTGTGGTACATTTGATTAGTCATTATCTTATAAATGGAGATAATCCTAAAGACGCAACGATTAAAATGCTAAAACGAATTGAAGGAACATTTGCACTCGGTATTATTTTTGCAGGATATAATGATTTAATGATCGCCACTAGACGTGGTAGCTTACTAGCAATAGGCTATGGTGATGGTGAAATGTATCTAGGATCTGACGCTTTAGCGCTAGCAACATTAACCAAAAAAATTACTTATCTATCTGATGGTGATTTGGCTGTTTTATCATGCAATGACATAAAGATTCATGACTATTGCTGTCGTTTGGTTGTTCGTGAAATTAAACAAACTGCATTTTCTGGAGCCATGATAGGTAAAGGAGAATATCGTCATTTTATGCAAAAAGAAATCTACGAACAACCACAAGTGATTGGAGATACATTAAATACTTTTTTCAATCCAGTAAGCCGAAAAGTTTCACTTCCATCTTTACCTTTTTCACTATCCAGTATTGAACGAATAACTATTATCGCTTGTGGTACTTCTTTTTATGCTGGAATGGTAGCTAAATATTGGATGGAACAGTTAGCTCGCATATCAGTAGAGGTTGATATTGCTTCGGAATTTCGATATCGCACCCCGAATATGTCAAGTGGTGATCTTGCTTTGTTTATTTCACAATCAGGTGAAACAGCAGACACTATAGCAGCGTTACGTTATTGTAAATCTCAAGACCAACGCATAATTTCGTTAGTTAATGTTCCTGAATCAACGCTGGCCCGTGAATCCGATGTAATTTTACAAACTGTAGCTGGACCAGAAATTGGAGTCGCTTCTACTAAAGCTTTTACAGCACAATTAACAGCATTAGCATGTTTAACTCTAGCATTAGCTCGTGCGCATGAAGTCATTGATCATACAGTAGAGATTCGTTTATCAAATGCATTGATCGAAATACCAACTCATATTTCTAAAGTACTAACATACAATGAACAATTGTGTGATATTGCTGAAAATATTGCAAATGCACATAACGTGCTATATTTAGGACGCGGAACAAGTTATCCTATTGCATTAGAAGGAGCACTTAAACTCAAAGAAATTAGTTATATTCATGCCGAAGGTTATGCTGCAGGTGAAATAAAACACGGCCCTATCGCTCTGATCGACGAAACTATACCTGTTGTCGTTATCGCACCTTCAGATGAGCTTTATAAAAAAACTATGTCTAGTGTACAGGAAGTGATATCGCGTGGCGGTCGAGTCATTTTCCTATCTGACAAAAATGGTATAAAAAACTTAGGTTCCAATATGTCCAGTATGGTTTTACCACATGTCGATCCATTTGTAACACCTATTCTCTATGCTATTCCTATTCAATTATTAGCATATCATGTTGCAATAGCTAAAGGTACAGATGTTGACCAACCACGTAATTTAGCTAAAAGCGTTACAGTAGAATGATAAATAAAAAAAGCATTTTTCTTAAATCAATGGTAGATTATTCGCCATTGATAGTATTTCTAATTACTTTCGAAATTAAAGATCTGATGACAGCTACTGTTGCTCTAATTATAACAACATTAGTTATGATAATTACTTCATTAATACTTATTCGCCACTTGCCACTAACAATATTAATTAACACTATAATCATTGGAATATTCGGTTGTCTAACTTTGTGGTTCAATGATGAAACTTTCATTAAGATCAAACCAACCATCATCTATAGTTTATTTGCCTTGATACTCAGCAGTAGTGTATTATTAGGTAAACCATTATTAAAAACAATGCTAAGCAAATCCCTATCATTTAATGACAAGATCGTTTGGAATAGCATGACGATACGCTTTGCTATATTTTTCATGGTTATGGCAATTACAAATGAAATAATTCGTCGTAGTTTTACCACTGAAATATGGATATTATGGAAAGTACCTGGTAGTTTATCTATAGTGTTTCTTTTTATTGTATTTCAAATAGGATTGATCAGGCGTATCTAAAACACATTTAAACAGACCATTAGATAATTATTTCACATTAAATTATATAATTTGGAATTTTCTTGTTCACATCGAGAATTGTATATGTCAGAAAAATGGAACATTGGAAGCTGGAAAGGAAAATCTATCCAGCAAGCGCCGAATTATCACGATGTAGAAAAACTTGCTACAGTAGAACAACAATTGTACAATTTTCCACCATTGATTTTTGCTGGAGAAGCGCGTCGACTCAAAAATCATCTTGCTAAAGTCGCCAATGGTAAAGCTTTTGTATTACAGGGTGGCGATTGCGCTGAGAGCTTTGCTGAATTTCATCCTAATAATATTCGAGATACATTTCGTATACTGTTACAGATGGCTATTGTATTAACATTTGGCGCCTCTTGTCCTGTAATTAAAGTCGGTAGAATTGCTGGTCAATTTGCTAAACCGCGATCAGAAGAATTCGAAACAATAAATAACATTACATTACCGTCTTATCGTGGTGATATGATTAACGGAATGGAATTTACTGCCAAGTCAAGACAGCATGATCCAGATCGTTTAATACACGTTTATAACCAATCAGCTTCTACTTTAAATTTACTTAGAGCCTTCTCTCAAGGTGGATATGCTGATTTACATAAAGTACATCAGTGGAATTTAAGTTTTGTTGCTAAATCTTCTAGTTCAAGATATGTTAGCATATGTGAGCGTATTGAAGAAACTTTAGCTTTTATAGAAGCTTATGGTATTACTTCTGGTACAACACCACAAATCAACGAAACTGATTTCTTTACTTCACATGAAGCACTGATTTTACCTTACGAACAAGCATTAACTCGTATAGATTCAACGACAAATAATTGGTATGATTGTTCGGCTCATATGTTATGGATTGGAGATCGTACTCGTCAAATCGATGGGGCTCATGTTGAATTCATACGTGGTATAGAAAATCCAATTGGTTTTAAAGCTAGCCCTAATATAACTCCTGATGATATGTTACGACTAATCGATATTATCAATCCAAACAATGAGTCTGGTCGCCTAACAATTATTACTCGTATGGGAGTCGATAAAATTGAAATTAAATTACCATCATTGATACGTGCAGTACAAAATGAAGGACGTTCCGTAGTGTGGTTGTGTGATCCGATGCATGCTAACACTATTAAGATTGGTAATTATAAAACTCGATCTTTCGATCAGATTCTAGCTGAGATTAAGATTTTTTTCGCTATACATAGAACTGAAGGAACTCATCCTGGAGGACTACATTTTGAAATGACAGGACAAGATGTTACTGAATGTATTGGTGGTATCCAGGGAATTAGTGAGAAACATTTGGCCGATCGTTATAATACTCATTGTGATCCTAGACTAAATGCTACTCAAGCATTGGAGTTAGCATTTTTAATCGCCGAAATGCTAAAAAATGAACGTACCAGTAATAATGACTGCACTTAGAAATATAACTTTCGTAAATAACAATGTTTAATTGAAAATTCAGTTATGCCTGTGTCAAATAAACTTTCTATTGCTCTAGCTCAAATAAATCCGATAGTAGGAGATGTTTCAGGAAACATAAAACGTATCCTAACAGCCAGAACTCAAGCAATCAGCGCTGATCTAGTATTAGTTCCAGAACTGGCATTATCAGGTTATCCACCAGAAGATTTGATCCTAAAAGACGCTTTTCTAGATATCATAAGCAAAGCTATTAACACATTAGCTCTTGCAACTTATAACGATAGAGGATCAGCGTTGATCGTTGGTACACCTTGGCGCATCAAAGAACGAAGATACAATGTTGCTTTGTTATTAGACAATGGTCAAATTACTTCAATTGTTTTCAAGCATTATCTTCCAAATTACGGTGTATTTGATGAAGCTCGGATTTTTACTTCTGGTCCAAAACCAAAACCAGTGCTATTTCGTGGATTTTATCTAGGTTTAATGCTTTGCGAGGATATGTGGCATAAAGATATAGCAACAACCCTATATCGTGATGGCGCTGAGATTTTAATTGCACTTAATAGTTCACCTTTTGAACTCGACAAACTTAAAAATCGGCATAAACATGCTAGTAATCGAGTGCGTGAAACAGGATTACCTATAATTTATCTTAATCAGATTTGTGGTCAAGATGATCTTGTTTTCGATGGAGCTTCTTTTATACTAAATAACAGTGGGCAATTGATACACCAATTGCCATCTTGGAAAGAATCGGTTGTAATCACTAAGTGGACACGCAATAAATCAAAAGCGTTATCATGCACATCAAATAAACTAACACCGCAACCTAATCGATTGGAAGGAATATATCAAGCATTGATGTTGGGTTTGCGCGATTATGTAACGAAAAATCATTTCAATGGAGTCTTGATTGGACTTTCTGGTGGTGTAGATAGTGCATTATCTACAGCAATAGCAGTAGATGCACTTGGTTCGAATCAAGTGTGGTGTATTATGATGCCATCACCCTATACTTCACATGAAAGTCTCAATGATGCTAAAATAATATCTAAACTTTGTAACGTTCGTCTAGATAACATTTCTATCAATCCAGCAATGAATGCGTTTGGTTGTATGCTAAAAAACGTTTTCTCCAACAAATCAACAATCAACAGTATTACCAAAGAAAATATTCAAGCAAGAGCTCGTGGTATTTCTTTGATGGCAATAAGTAATGAATTCGAATATATGGTATTAGCTACTGGAAATAAATCAGAATTATCTGTTGGTTATTCAACACTTTATGGTGATATGTGTGGTGGTTATTCAGTTTTGAAAGATATTTATAAGACAACAGTTTTCGATATGGCACGTTGGCGTAATACATATCATCCATTAGGAGCATTAGGGCCAAAAGGCGCTGTAATGCCAGAAAGTGTAATATCTAAATCACCATCAGCTGAATTGAAATCAAATCAGAAAGATCAGGATACTTTACCATCATATAATCAGTTAGATTCTATTCTTCACTGTTTTATTGAACATGATATGGGACCAAATGAAGTTATTGCAATCGGTTACGACGCAATGATGGTACGTTCGATTTTTCAAATGTTATGTAAATCTGAATATAAACGTCGTCAAGCACCATTAGGTGTAAAGATCACAAATAGAGCATTTGGCCGCGATCGACGCTATCCTAGCGTCAACGGCTTCATTAATACAGATTGATTGATAAAATGACAACCATTAATGTTCGTTTTGCACCTAGCCCAACTGGTAAATTACACGTTGGAAATATCCGCCTTGCTCTGATCAATTGGTTATTTGCTAAAAAACAAGATGGATACTTTATACTACGAATAGATGATACCGATTGCGAACGTAGCAGTAGTGAATATGAGAAAATGATCATTCAGGATCTTATGTGGCTAGGTTTAACTTGGGATTTTAAATTCAATCAATCAGAACGTATCAAAATATATGATCAGGCAATTGAAAAACTAAAAATAACAGGAAGACTTTATCCTTGCTATGAAACACCAGAAGAGCTTAAATATAAACGCAAACATCAGCTAGCTAAAGGTACGCCTCCAATTTATGATCGAGAGGCACTAACAATTAATAACGAAACACGTAAAACTTTTGAATCCGAGGGACGTAAACCACATTGGCGCTTCAAACTAAAAGATGAGGAAATTAGCTGGAATGATCTCTGTCGTGGTTTCTGTCGTTATCACGTTTCAAATCTATCCGATCCAATATTAATTCGTGCCGACGGTTCATTACTTTATACCTTACCATCTGTCGTTGATGATTCTGAATTGAATATCACTCACGTGATTCGAGGTGAAGATCACGTAACAAACACAGCAACGCAAATTCAGATCTTCCTTGCGCTAGGCACAACAATACCACAATTTGCACATTTACCATTATTGACCGATGATAGTAATCAAGTTTTATCAAAACGTCTAAACAGTTTTTCGATAAGTGAATTACGAACATCTGGAATCGATGCTATGGCATTAACAAGTTTATTAAGCAAACTTGGCACTTCGGATTCAATACAACCACATCAGTCACTTATAGAATTAATTTCTGAATTTAATATCGAAAAATTCAGTCGAGCGACACCAAAATTTAATTTTGCAGAGCTAAAACATCTAAATTCTAGTCTATTACACGAAATGAGTTTCGAACAGGCAAAACCGCGCATTAAAAATATAGGAATTTGTTGTACTGAAGAATTCTGGATAGCTATTAGAAATAATTTATCACAATTAAATACTGTCAAAGACTGGTGGTATATTTGTTATAAAGAAATAACACCAATCATTACAAATCTTTCTTTTACAAAAATGGCTGCTGAATTATTACCGCAAGAACCATGGGTAACAACAACGATTTGGAATGATTGGATTGCCATTTTACAACAAACAACTGGATATAAAGGAAGAAATTTATTTCATCCACTTCGTTTGGCCCTTACTGGTTGTAAAAGTGGTCCAGGAATGAAGGCGTTATTACCAATAATTGGACGATCTCGTGCCGTAGCTAGACTTAACGGCAATTTTGCATAAAAGTGCAATAATGCCACTCACAATTTACAACACACTAACACATCAAAAAGAACTTTTCGTTCCTATAAATTCGCAACATGTTGGTATGTATGTTTGTGGACCGACAGTATATGATAAAGCTCATGTCGGCAATGTGCGTCCAATTATAATTTTCGATGTTCTTTATCGGCTGTTAAAGCAACTCTATTCAAGTGTTGTCTATGTTCGAAACATCACAGATATTGATGATAAAATCAATATACGAGCAATGAAAAATAATGAATCAATTTCCACATTAACATCACGAACGATCGTGGATTTTCATGCTGATATTGACGCTCTAAATGCACTCAGACCAAGTATTGAGCCACGTGCAACAGCTCATATTCAGCAAATGATCAATATAATTCAAATTTTAATAGATCGTGGTCACGCATATGAAGCAGAGAACCATGTGCTATTTTCAGTCCCATCTATGCTAAATTACGGTATTCTATCACGACATAATCAAGATAAAATAATTACTGGTGCTCGTGTAGAAGTTGCACCATATAAAAAAAATGCTTCTGATTTCGTATTATGGAAACCGTCTTTTGGCAATCTTTCAGGTTGGGACAGTCCTTGGGGATACGGAAGGCCTGGTTGGCATATTGAATGCTCGGCTATGAGTCAAAAATATCTAGGGATTACTTTTGATATTCATGGTGGAGGACAAGACCTGATTTTTCCACATCACGAAAATGAAATAGCTCAAAATTTTTGTGCTTATGATCAAAATCCTGCTAATTATTGGATACATAACGGTTATGTTATGATTGACGGTGAAAAAATGTCAAAGTCATTAGGTAATTTTTCAACAGTGCGCGATCTTTTATATCATGTACCTGGTGAAGTAATTCGTCTGGCTATGCTAAGTTCTCATTATCGTCATCCTTTAGATTGGACAACTGAATGTTTAAACCAAGCTCGTATAGCAATGAATAGATTTTATTTGGCTCTGCGTATTGTTGTTGAAATTCCAGTCAATGAAAATTATAGTGCTCAGATACCACATAATGTAATGGAAGCTTTGAAAGACGATCTTAATACGCCATTAGCTGTCACATATCTACATGAGCTAATAACTAAACTCAACAACACAACTGATTATAAAGAAAAAGTCAAATTAAAGAGTTCCGTGCTTGCTGTCGGTAATATGTTAGGAATTTTGCAACAAAACACTAGAGATTGGTTTTGTCAGATTCCTGAAATAGGATCTGCAATTTCTGACGATGTTATCAATGATCTAATTAAACGACGTCTTGATGCCCGTAAAATGAAAAAATTTACTGAGGCAGATTTCATTCGTAAAGAATTATCTGACAAAGGTATTATTTTAGAGGATTATATTAATACAACTACTTGGCGCCGTAGAATTTGAGATGCTCTTTATATAAAACGTAGTTAACAATCGTGATTAAACTAGTTACACGAATTGTTATGCGTCTCTACATCTGATGTAAAAGTAGATAACAAAGAAGATATAATATTATTTGCAATTTCTTGAGCACTGACAATTACCTGATCTGCGCCACAAGTAACAAGATGATCAATTTCAGCATCAGAATTAGCACAAGAAATAATATGAATCATTGGATTATCAACTCGCGCCTGCATGATAATTTGACCAGCTTCAAAGACATTTGGAATAGTCACTATCAAGTGTCTTGCTTTGATTAAATTAGCTGTATTTAATATATCTGAATTGGTAGCATTACCGACTATTACTTCGAATCCGCTTTGATGAATTTTAGCAATAACCTTTTCAGCATCTTCAATAACTAATAAAGTTAATCCGTGTTGTCTAAAAGCATTGCCGATCATACTGCCGATTCTCCCATAACCAACTAACACAACGTGATTTGTCATTGTTGCAATTGGAATAGTAACTGAAATTTTAGTGTCAGTGAAAATAGAAAATTTAGACAGCCGTTTATTTATCCATTGTTCAAATCTAGGATTCATCCATCCAATACTAGAAAACATCAGAGGATTAGCTAAAATTGATAGAATTGCTCCTGCTAAAATCAAAGACTGAGCTTGTTCAGGTAACAATTTAAGTTTTACACCTAATTCAGCTAAAATAAATGAAAACTCCCCGATTTGAGCCAATCCAACAGAAATGATCAAAGCCGAATTGACAGTTAAACGAAAAATCAATGCTATCAAAAAAGCAGCAAATGATTTTGCAATCATTATAATAAAAAGCGTTGCTAAAACAGATATAGGATCTCGTAATAAAATTATTGGATCAAATAACATACCAACTGAAACAAAAAATAAAACTGCAAATGCGTCACGTAAAGGAAGGGATTCTTGTGTAGCCTGATGACTTAGTTCAGATTCACTCAATACCATTCCGGCAAAAAATCCACCTAGTGCCATAGAAACGCCAAAAAGTTGTGCGGCCATATAAGCAACACATAGCGCGATAGCTAATACAGACAGACGAAACAGTTCATGTGATCCGCTATGAGCAACACTATGCAAGATCCATGGAATAATACGACGACCACCAATTATCATCACGCCGATAAAAGCTATAACTTTAATCACAGTCAAAATAATTATACCGACTAATCCGAAAGAAATATATTTATTGATCAAATCAAAAATTCCAGGCTCATGAATATGATTTGTATTTGCTAAAGATGGTAAAAGAATAAGAACAAGAACCATCATTAAATCTTGAACAATCAACCAACCAACAGTAATATGCCCACTTTCTGTAGACATTAATCGACGATCTTGAAGGGTACGTAACAAAACTACCGTACTAGAAACTGACAACGCTAATCCAAAAACTAAGCCAGCTTCAGTTGACCAATTAAGAAAATAAGATAAACCAAAGCCAAAAAAAGATGCTACAATAATTTGTGCTAGTGCTCCCGGGATTGCTACCTTAGCAACAGAGATAAGATCTCTAACAGAAAAGTGTAATCCAACACCAAACATCAAAAGAATGATTCCAATTTCTGCTAGTTCAATAGCTAAATTCTGATTAGCCACATACCCAGGAGTAAAAGGACCTACGACGATACCTGCTAATAAATAACCGACAATCGGTGGAACACGAAAGCGATTAGCAACAGCACCAAGCAAAAAGGCAAGACCAATACCAACAACAATTGTTGTAACAAGCGATGATTCTTCTATCATTTATTTAAACCAGATCTTTTAATGGATGACATAAATAAAAATCTTTATTTAGCATGCAATGCTGTTTTTATTTTGCTTATTGTCTAAATTAAATAACGGATGGATATTAACACTATTTTTTAACCTACTTTATTTCAAAAGAGTCTATATTACATATATATCGAAGCCAAATTTTGCCTACGATTGTATTGTATCTGTTGCTAAAGCTAAAGAATATTTGTATTTAGACAATCTTTCTATTTCAAAAGATAATAACTCATGTAAACAGAAGTTTCATAAAACTAACTTGTTCTAATTTTAGTTTTAGTATAAATCTGTTACAAAATAGCCAGTTACAAACTTGTTATACAAATAGATTATAAAAATAATGTATAGATTTATAAGTTCTGTAGAGCTAAGTTTGAATTGTTTTACAGTTCCAACTTTAATTATCCAAAATCAAATGACGATTGCCATGTTCTTAGTAACGAAAATTTATATTTAAGTACCACAAAAAATTAAAAATAATCTTATTGTTAATTAAGGAATGTTAAATTTAATTATGATATTTAATTGGACTTTTATAGCACTTAATGGACATGT
>JAITNJ010000042.1 GCA_031290545.1 Rhodospirillaceae bacterium
ATCATTACACCAAGCCACCTGGTTAACACATACAACAACCAATCACCTATTATTAGCATGACGATCGTTATCTTAGATTCTATATGAAGACCATAACGCAACATGAACCAATAATATGCAGTCTTTCCTATCATTCCTAACATAGCAAGACAACCAATAGTAATAAATAAGGTATCTGTAATATTGTTAAGAAAGCTAAATACTATTGAGCAAATAATCAGTACTATTAGATTGCTAAAAACCAAAAACCAATTATATGAAACCATATATGTAAGGTAACGGGATCTACAATTGATAAACTTACTAATAAAGAACATGATTATAAAATAAATAATCATGTAAACTATTCCATGAATTGATTCTATAAAAGGAATTATTGTTTTAGGTCTTAATCCAATGTTCATTATCATAGCACTGAACACTAGATAAGTTATTATTACACCAATAAATGATACTATAAATCCACGAGAGGAATTATCAAAAGTATCAAATGTGTTAGTTTTATTCCAACAAATCAATCGTTTCATACCTGTAAAAATATCATTTATATATTTGATTATCATGATTGATTAATCTCTTAAAATTGTATTCAAAACATTGAGATAAATATTAGTTAGATCTTCAAGATCAGTAAGTAGAACACGTTCGTTTATTTGGTGCATGGTTTGTCCAACTAAACCAAATTCAACTACAGGACACATCTTTCTAATAAAGCGAGCATCTGATATACCTCCTGTAGTACCAAGATTGGGTATACGTCCTGTTATCTTGGTAATAGCTTTACTTAGTACTTCACATAAATAACCTGGTGTAGTAATAAAGCTTTCTCCAATTATATCAATATCTAATTCATATATACCACCAACTTCATTAAGGCTTTGTCTTAACCATTGTTCTAAACTAGCACCACTGTGATTATTATTAAAGCGAATATTAAAGGTAGCATATGCTTGTGATGGGGTGATGTTAGTTATTTTATTACCAACATCAATACTAGTTAATACTAATGTTGATGGTTGAAAATAAGTTGAGCCACCATCAAGTGGTTTGGAAGTAATAACTTGTAACATTGCTAGTAGACGCGTGATCGGATTTTCTACTAAATGTGGATAAGCAACATGACCCTGAGTTCCTAAAACTCGCAAATGACCATTTAAGCTACCACGTCTACCTATTTTGATCATTTCGCCTAAGTGATGTGGGTTAGTAGGTTCACCTAGTATACATGCATCTAACTTTTCTTCTTGTTCAACTAACCAATCTAGAGCCCGTATAGTTCCATCTAAACCACATCCTTCTTCATCACCTGTAATTAATAAACTGATCGATCCTATAAATGTATCTTCAGATAACAGACGAGCAACAGCGGAAACAAAACAAGCAATGGCACCTTTCATATCAATGGCGCCACGTCCATAAAGATAATCACCAACTACCCTACCTTCAAAAGCAGGTACAGTCCATCCATCTCCTTCAGGAACAACATCAGTATGTCCTGCAAAGCAAAAATTTGGTTTTCCCAGTCCACGTCTTGCATAAAGATTAGCAATTGAAGATCGTCCAAAATCGGCTCCGAAGTTTAGACGATTACATTGAAAACCAAGAGTGATCAAAGCCTCTTCAAGAATCTCTAATACACCATTATTTTCTGGAGTAACACTACGACAACGAATAAGATTTTGAGCTAAGATCAGTGGATCTCTAAGTTGAATCAATCTCTTAACAATTCATTGATCGATGTCTTTGAACGGGTCTTTTCATCAACCTTCTTAATAATAACAACACAATACAGATTTGGGCTAGACATATTATTTAATAATGGTTTTCCTGGTAAACTTCCAGGAACTACTACAGAATATGCTGGCACTCGACCATAAAAAACTTCTCCAGTTGCACGATCTACTATTTTTGTTGAAGAGCCAATAAATACTCCCATAGAAAGAACTGCCCCTGTCTCAACAATAACACCTTCAACAACCTCAGACCGTGCGCCAATAAAACAATTATCTTCTATAATAACTGGGCATGATTGTAATGGTTCTAGAACCCCACCGATTCCTACACCTCCTGATAAATGTACATTTTTACCAATTTGAGCGCAAGAACCAACAGTTACCCAAGTATCTACCATTGTACCATTTCCGACATAAGCACCCATATTGATAAAAGATGGCATTAAAATAGCACCAGGTGCGATATAAGCGGAATGACGGACAATACTACCAGGAGTAGCGCGAAATTTTGCTTTTTTGAAATGTTCAGCTCTCCATCCATTAAATTTACTTGGCACTTTATCATACCAAGTAGCCTGCCCTGGACCATTATTTATAATAGTGTTATCATTTAATTGAAACGATAGAAGAATTGCTTTTTTAGCCCATTGATTAGTCAACCAAACACCATCTATCTTTTGTGCAACTCTTAATTTTCCAATATCCAAAGCTTCAAGAACTACTTCAACAGCTTCTAGAATTGAACCTCTCGTTTCGATATTAATTTCTGTACGTTTTTCCCACGCATTTTCGATAACTGATATGATATTAGAATTGATCATACGATCACTCTTCTAAGTTTAAATTAATGAATTTAAATACAAAATGAACCGCTAATTATATTAACTAAGCCAGAACACATTCAAGCATTAATGTTATCTAAAAAATAAGTTTTACATTTGGTTGATTAAAGTACTATGTTTACAATTCTATTAGGAACAACAATAATTTTATTCGGTACTTTACAGTTTAAAAATGTTACAACTTTTGGAATGGCCATGGCTTTTTCTTTTATAATCTTAATATCAGCATCTTTAGTTATTTCAATAGTTCCTTTTAATTTTCCATTAATCTGAACTGCTAAAGTTACATTATTTTCAATAATCAATTCTTGCTCTATTTCAGGCCAAGTATTATCAACTAATAATTGATCGTGTCCAAGAGCAGACCATAATTCTTCACTCAAATGAGGCATCATTGGATTGAACAAACGAACAATAGTTTCCAATCCTTCACGCAATGCCCATCCTGTGCCATCATCATTAGTATTAGACATTCCAGACAAAACATTACTTAATTCACGAATGTGAGCAACAGCTTTGTTAAAATGAAATTTATTTAGATCTTTATTAACTAAATCTATAGTTTTATGAGTACATTGACGTATTTTTTTAGCTTCGTCACAAAAAACGTCAGGTATCTTCGTGTTTGGAGGCGGTAATTCAATACTTGGATTTATCACCATACGCCACAGACGATTAACGTATCTAAAAATTCCATCAATGCCAACTGTAGTCCAATCAATATCACGCTCTGGTGGACTATCTGAAAGCATAAATAATCGCGCAGTATCAGCACCAAATGTCGCAATTATATCAGCAGGATCAATAATGTTCTTTTTTGATTTGCTCATTTTTTCAGATCGACCCAAAATTACAGATCGCCCGCTATTTCTTTCAACAATTACTCCATCATGCTGTCTCTTAACATCTGTAGGAAACATCCAATGCCCATCAACATCCTTATAAGTTTCATGACAGATCATTCCTTGCGTCAATAATCCAACAAATGGTTCTTTGATATTTAAATATCCACAGATTTTAAGTGCACGCGTAAAAAATCGTGAGTAGAGAAGATGTAGCACTGCGTGCTCAATACCACCTATATATTGATCTACAGGCAGCCAATAATCAGTTGCGGAATGTGTAAAACCACATTCAGTTTCTTTTGGTGAACAAAACCGTGCAAAATACCATGATGATTCAAAAAAAGTGTCAAAAGTATCTGTTTCACGTTTTGCAGAAGCACCGCATTTAGGACAAATTGTATGTTTCCAACTAGGATGAATGTCTAAAGGATTTCCAGGTTTATCAAAATTCACATCTTCTGGTAAAGTTATAGGTAAGTCCTTGACTGGAACTGGAACAACACCACATGACGAACAGTGAATGATAGGAATTGGACATCCCCAATAACGTTGTCTTGAGATACCCCAATCTCGTAAACGATAATTAACTTTACGTCGACCAACACCCTTGCTTTCCATCAAATTAATAACCAAGTTCTTGGCAACGCCGACTGTCAATCCATTTAACAATTCGGAGTTGATCATCAAATCATTTTCATTGTAATCTTCATAAGCTTCTGTACAGATAATAATATTATTAGCATTAGGTGTTATTACCTGTTTTACAGGAAGATTATACTTACGTGCAAAATCAAGATCACGTTGATCATGAGCAGGGCATCCGAAAATTGCTCCTGTGCCATAATCCATAATTACAAAATCAGCAATATAAACCGGAAGTTCATGATCGTCTGCTAACGGATTACGTACTTTAAGACCTGTATCAAATCCCTTCTTATCAAATTTTAGAGTTGCTTCACTAGTTCCATTACGATTGCATTCAACTATAAATTTATACAAATTAAAATTATTTTTAGCCAACTCAGATGCTAATGGGTGATTAATAGCAATGGCACAAAACGAAGCACCAAATATGGTTTCTGGACGTGTTGTGTAAATCTCTAGGCGATCATTACGATCAATCAAATCAAAAAATAAACACAAACCTTCTGAACGACCTATCCATTTTTTTTGCATCAACAAAACATTTTCTGGCCAAGCACCAAGATTATCAAGACCCTCTAGCAAATCTTCAGCAAAAGCAGTGATCTTTAAAAACCATTGATTTAACAATCGTTTTTCAACAAAAGCTCCGGATCTCCAACCACAGCCATCAATTACTTGTTCATTAGCCAGTACTGTATGTTCAACTGGATCCCAATTAACCCATGATTCTTTACGATAAACCAACCCTGCATCCAAAAAATCTAAAAACATCTTTTGTTCGTGATAATAATAACTTGGTTCGCAGGTAGTAATCTCACGAGACCAATCAAATGATAGCCCCATTGATTTAAGCTGAGTTCGCATAACAGTAATGTTTTCCTGAATCCACTTAGCTGGATGCACACTATGTTCTATAGCAGCATTTTCAGCAGGCAAGCCAAAAGCATCCCATCCCATAGGATGCAATACAGCATACCCGCAAGCCCGCTTGTATCTAGCAATTACATCTCCTAATGTGTAATTGCGAACATGACCAATGTGAATTTTCCCAGAAGGATACGGAAACATTTCCAACACATAATATTTTTGCCTTGGATCTCCGTTACAAACATGAAAACTTTGTCTTCTTTCCCAAACAGCTTGCCATTTAGCTTCTGTTTCGCAAGCATTGTAATGTCTATTCAAATCTCTCATCATACAAACTGAAAAATCAAATGATCATCAATTTTTATTAACAAAAGATCCAGATGAACGCATTTCACGAGCTCGTGTAAGAATAGCATTTTCAATATCGATCTTGATTTCTTGACTTACATCAGAGTCTACCCATTCACCTGATGAAACTTTTTCCTGACGAAATACAGAAATACGCAGTGCATCAGCTCTAAGTATCCGATCTGTAATAAAAACTGATAGCTTAAAGCGTTCATTTTGACTTTTTGGAGTAGTGTACCAATCAGTAATTATAACACCGCCAAAAGGATCCGCAGAAATTAAAGGCATAAAAGCTAAAGTATCAAGACTAGCACGCCATAAAAAAGCATTGACACCAATATTAATATTGGCCTCTTCATTATTTTTATCACCACCGAATAAATTTATTCCATTTCCACCAAATAGACCAGTTTTTTCCTGATTTCCCCAAGTCGGACTATCGTCACCAATATTCTTATCAGGATAGATATTTTCAAATTGACTACAAGCAACAAGAGAAACAGTTGTGATAATCATAATCCACATTTTTTTGTTCATCAAAATACCTCTTTTTTTATTTATATTTTTCTTTATAGTTATATTATCCAATAATAAGGTCATATACTTGTCATATCACAATACCGTTACAAGGAACTTCAAGATAATATATTTTGTACTTAAATTTAATACTTGATTTACGTAATAATATATTATTAGTAAATGCACTAATGCTTAATAAATATTAAATACTCGGCAATCATACGCGAAAGTATATCAATATTTAAACAATATTGATATCATCAATTATATCTACGTGTTACATGATAATTAATCGTTTGTGAACCGAACGATATATAATTTTTGATGGAAGAATTTGATGGTGTTTTATTTAATCTAAATCTTATTCATCTGAATAGAAATAATTATAAAATTATAACTATTTTACTAGTTGTATTCTGTAAGATGATAAGACGATATCATTATTTTCATATCAATTATGTTTTGTAAACCAATCTCTATTATAAGCTATATCGGCTTTATTAATAAAGTTTATTGCAAATAATCTATTTTTACTAAGACTTCAAGTACAATATGATAACTGCACGATCAACCCAATATCTCCAATTT
>JAITNJ010000049.1 GCA_031290545.1 Rhodospirillaceae bacterium
AATCCTTTTTTATTGTTAATCGCAGTTAGAAATGATATTCTAACTGCGATTCTATTATTGTTTTGGGATGATGGATAAAAATAGCCTAGAAAGTGCTATTGGTTGTGATTCGGTCAGTAAAATTCGAGGGTGGTAATCTTATAATAAATAATAGATGCATGTCAATGCAGTTTTTTAGAAATATTTATTTCAAATATTTCGCAATTAATTTTGAATTAATTATTTTATTTTCTGATGGTTCATTCACGTAACAATTCAATATTGTTTTTAAGCCATTCAGTATCTAGTGGAATATTACGACGTACCATTCCTATATGTCCCAAAGTTTTTGTAGCTTTACCGTCAATCAATAACGACATACCACCAGCATTACCAACTGTCATTATCAAACCCGCTTCCAAAGATGGAATAGTGTAATTTTCTCCCTTGTATAACAGCCGTTGTTGCATTATTTTATTTTCTCTATTACGGATTTCAATCCAACAATCTTCTTTTGAAATTAAAACGACATTTGATGTAGATGAAACAATAGAATCTTCTGTTAATTTATTTTTTCCTAAAGTTTCAGTTTTAATGTCTTTATTGTATGTTATCGTCGATGAGATTGTATTTTCGTTTTGATTATTCTCGATTATATTAGGTGGAATTAAATCCTTTTCAGTACCTGTACTTTGTACAGTTGATATTGAAGATAATTTAGAAACATTTTTTGATGATTCTGAAGATTGTGTATTAGATTTAACATTATTGTTTGATTCAACATTATTAATATCTTTGGATTGATTAATATCAACTATGTCTTTTGTAGAAGATGAAATAGCGCTATCTTTAGATAATTTACTATCATTTTTGATTGGTGGTGCAAATTCAGAGTAGTTATTTACTGGTTTGAAAAACCACACATTCAAACATTGTGATAGTACTAGTGCTATTGAGGCAAAAATAGCAATTCCTAGCAAAAAATTAGTATGTTTATTTTTATCGAGAATAGATGAATAAAATTCTAGTTTGTTTTTATTGTTAACTTCTATATTTTCCTTACGGAATCTACATACAATTTCTTTACTATTAAGACCTAAATATTCAGCATAGCTTCGTACAAAGCCAATAATATAAGGAGTTTCAAGAAAATTATCTAAACACCCATTCTCTATAGATCTCAAATATTGTTCTCGAATCTTTAATACATTAGAAACAAAATCAATGCTTTGTTTGTTTTGTTCTCTGGTTTTTCTTAAAATAGAGCCAACATTATTGGCAGTATCAACTGTTGATACTATATCTTGGTTCTTTATTATCATGTCACTTATTTACTACAGACTATATTAAAAAACTAAAAATATTCACATATTAATATGCGATACGGCAAATACAATAATTCGTTACTACGATATGTAGTTTCATTATTACTAGCGCTAATTCTTAATAAATTAATTTCGTTCTTCTTTTTCAAAGATCCGTCTTGTATTTAGTGCTAACAATGTCTGTTCGACAAGCTCATTAATAATTTCGTTTGCCGATTGTTCTTGTGTTATCATACCTACACTTTGACCAGACATTAGTGATCCGTTTTCAATATCACCATCAATCACAGCTTTTTTAAGCGCCCCTATCCAATAATGTTCAATCTCTAATTGTGCTGTCTTATGATCAAGTTCACCATTTCGAAAACGATTTATTACATTTTGTTGAAATAATACAAAGCGTCGTGATGCTTGATTAATTAAGGCTCGTACTGGAATAACAGGAAAATTTGGATCAAGTTGTTCTGGTAATACAGCATCACGGGAACTAGCCCTGATAAATGCTTTTTTAAAATTAGTATGAGCTATACATTCGTTAGCACAAATAAAGCGTGTACCTAATTGAACTCCAGCTGCTCCCATTTCTAAATATGACAAAATCGCTTCACCACGACCAATACCACCAGCAACAAAGATAGGTACAGTACGTATTGCTGGTAAAATTTCTTGAGCAAGCACACTAGTAGAGACTACTCCTACATGCCCTCCAGCTTCAGATCCTTCAATAATTAAAGCGTCTGCACCACGACTAATAAGTTTCTTACCAAATGAAACTGTTGGTGCAAAACAAATCACTTTTATTCCCAATTCCTTTGGACGCTGAATAGATATAACTTTAGGTAATCCATTTGCTAAGATTATATGTCCAACTTTGAGATATCCGCATACTTCTATTAATTCCATTAATTGTTGATGTATTGTTATTAAATTAACACCAAATGGTTTATTGGTTAATGTTTTAGTTGCTTTAATTTCAGCAGCCAATAAATCTGGTGACATTGATCCACATGCTAATACACCAAAACCACCAGCATTTGAAATAGCTGCAACAAGATGTCGCTCGGACACCCAAGACATTGCGCCACCCATAATAGCTATTTTAGTTCCAAGAAAACTAAGACCTTGACTCCATAATCGATTCAAATTTACTAACTCTAAAGGCATTTTATTTTCTTTGATCCACTAAAAAAATACTTAATTATATATCTAAACCATAAGCAGAATGTAAAGCTCGAATTGCTAGTTCAGTATATTCTTCAGAAATAAGCACGCTTACCTTAATTTCTGAAGTTGATATTACCTGAATATTTATGGATTTTTCAGCTAAAGTTTTGAACATTTTTAATGCAACCCCGGAATGACTACGCATACCACTACCTATAATCGAAATTTTAGATACATTACTATCTGACAATAAGCGCTCATAGTTTAAATCTTTTTGTTTTTTGTTTAATACTTTTATAGCAAAATCAAGATCAGATTTTGAGACTGTAAATGTTACATCAGCATGTATGTTATCATCAGATACGTTTTGCACAATCATATCAACATTAATATTAGCATCATTTAAAGGACCAAAAATAGAAGCTGCAACACCAGGGCAATCTGCCACTCCAATTAAGGTAATTTTAGCTTCATCACGATTGTAAGTAACACCACTAACCAATTCCTTTTCCACAATTTCATCCTCATTACAAATCAAAGTCCCAACACTATCAACAAAACTAGATAGTACTTGCACGCGTACTAAATACTTCATAGCTATTTCGATAGAACGAGTCTGTAGTACTTTAGCGCCAAGTGAGGCTAGTTCTAACATCTCTTCATAAGTAATTTTATTAAGCTTACGAGCCCTAAAAACAATGCGAGGATCTGCAGTATAAATTCCATCTACATCAGTATAAATATCACAACGATCTGCTTTAATAGCAACGGCAATTGCCAAAGCGCTAGTATCAGAACCACCACGACCTAGAGTAGTAACACGATTGTCAGAACTAATGCCCTGAAAACCAGCAACTACTGATACATAACCTATAGCCATAAGTTGTTCTAATTCAGTAGTAATAATCGATTCGACTCTAGCCTTGCCATGTATTCCATCTGTTTTAATAGGAATTTGCCATCCTGCCCATGATCTAGTTGGTATATTTAGTTCTTGTAATGCAATAGCTAGTAGACCAGCTGTTACTTGCTCTCCGGTAGCAATTACAGCATCATATTCACAAATATCAGGCATTGGAGATATTTGTTTGCAATAATCAATTAGACTATCTGTTATTCCTGACATTGCAGAAACTACAACAACAACCTTATTGCCTTGATCAATTTCAGTTTTTACATGACGCGCTACGTTTTTAATCAGTTCACAATTTCCAACTGATGTACCGCCGAATTTCATAACGATGCAGGCCATCGTTTTATTCCTAATCGAGTGAAAAGAATATTTATAGATATTTTAGATTGAGATATTGTTCAATATTTTAATGTAATTTATTACTATAAGATAGTCATAAAGTAACAATAATATCAACTATATGTTGAAACATTCTGTAAATCTTCTAATAGTAACCACATTTAGATTAATATAATAAATTTGACAGTACACACCTTGCTATTATTAACTAACTATAGCTGACAATCATAAATATACACTATTGTGATTTTATAGTAATAAAAGATAATTTAATAAAATCAAAATGTATTAGAATTTAGTAATTCTAAAAATTGTTTTTTTTCAAAAATCTTGATCATATGTTATAGTTTTTACTGATAATAATTTAATAAATTTTTAACAATAACTATTGTAACCAATAATGCAACAAAGCGCTTACTGCTTGTGGTTGCTCTAAGGGTGTTAAATGTCCAGAATCTTCAATAATAACTCGTTTAGAGCCAACTATGTTATCAGAGATTTCATGAATAATTTCTGGAGGAGTAATAGTATCTTGTCGTCCGCCAACAACTAGAGTTGGAACTTTGATAGTAAAGAGAACAGAACGATTTTCAGAACGATTTAGAATAGCAGTCTGTTGACGAATAAATGCATCAACACCAATGCTATTTGCCATTGTGATTACGTCTGATGAAATGCGCGGATCTTTTGCATGTTCAGGATGAACTTGATTAATTAACATTTGATGTGGAAGGTTTGAAAACCCGCCATGCTTGGAAATGTTGATTAATTCAAGGCGTTTTGTTTGTGATTCTTTAGAATCCGGACGTGCACTAGTATTAAATAAAGCAAGTCGTATAACTCTTTCAGGTGCTAATTTCATAATTTCGAAGGCAACATAACCTCCCATAGATAAGCCAGCTAAAGAAAAGCGCTCTGGAGCACTAATAAGTACTTTCTCTGCCATATCAGTAATGCTGTTTGATTTTGTTAAATCAATTACTATGACATCAGCAACATCGATAAGCGTTTTACTTTGATAAGACCACAAAATAGCATCATTAAGAAGACCAGGACACAATAAAAGTTTTGTTTTCATGGACTATAACATCCGACTGTAACTATAAATTCACATTAGTTTATTTCTTATTTAATAATTTAATGGCAATTTTAACTACTACTTTGCGAATCATTTCTGGCTCGTTATTGATTTGACAAAGTGGTCGATGAATATCTGTTGGGAAAAAAATGACAAAATTACCTGGGTACAAATCCAAAAATGACTCTGTTTTTATATTACGAAAAAATAATAAATCCTGATCGACTAAAAGATCCTCAGAAATTTCATTACAACCATCATCAATGGCTACTCCAAACCTTTCTTTACAATGACAAACGAATTGTACATCAATATATTTACGATGAGATTCAGGACGTGTTTCTAGAAAATTTTTAGTAGCCACATCCATCACTTGAACATAAATATCCATACCTTGTAGTTCGTATGTTTGTGGTGGTTTTTTTGTAAAATCTGTGTCTTTTAAATGAGTAAGAACATTAAAAAACGGATCGGCAATCCAAGAAAAATCTGTGTGATTAATATGACCAAAAATCATCTTTAGTTTTCTCCTAAAATTGCCACATTATTTAATAATAATTAAAAATTACAACCAAATTATTTTTTATTAAAGACAATCATTTATCATTAGTAAGGTCTATGTAAACAAAACCCACACTTAAATAAATGAAGTGTGGGTTTTTTAAATAGTAATAATCATATTGTAATATTAATAATTTATCTCTTGTTAAGATAGATAATTAAATAATATTTAATTATCTATCCCAGCTGGTGTTTTACCAGTTCCAGCTTTTGGTAGAACAAGATGCATAAAGAACAATCCAACAAGATAAAAACATGATATAATCATGAATACCAAGGAGTAATTGTTATTAGTTGCATCAAGTAATCGCCCAAGACCCATTGAAAGCACCATGCTTACAAGATAAGCAACAAAACCACCAATACCAACTGATGTACCTACTGCTGATTTTGGAACAGTATCACCAACAATAGTGTAATTGTTGCACGAACAACCTTGATGTGCTGCTGCTGCGAGAGATATTAAGGCTACAGCAACCCACAAACTCTCTGTATAGGCTACCATTATGACTGGTATAACACTAGCGCCACAAACAAAATAAGCCATCTTGCGCGCTGATAGCACGCGCCAACCTTTTTTAATCAAAAAGCTAGATAGCCAACCTCCAAAAATGCTACCAACATCAGCAAAGCAAAAAATACAAATCAAAGGTACCATTGCTTGGAACATATGAACACCAAATTTTGTGAACAAAAATCCAGGTACCCAATTGCAATAAAAAAACCAAACCGGTGCGCTAAAAACTGTACCGAAAATAAAACTCCAAGTTCCTCTATAACAAAGAACACGAGGCCAAGAAGGAGTCGGAACTTTATCAGAAACTTCTGAATCGCAACCACTTTTAATATAAGCTAATTCAGCTGGAGTAACCTTTGGATGATCTTCTGGTTTTTTATATACAAATGGCCAAATTAGAACCCAAACAAAACCAATTGCACCAGTAACTAAAAATCCTGCTTGCCATCCCCAAGCCAACACTATAAGTGGAACACAAACTGGTGCAAGAACTGCTCCAACATTAGCGCCAGCATTAAAAATACCAGTAGCTAAAGCTTGTTCTTTTGGTGGAAACCATTCAGTAACAGCCTTAATCGAGGCTGGAAAATTACCACCTTCTGCCAATCCTAAACCACCACGCGCAACCTTAAAGCCAAATGCTGTTGACATTGCTGCGTGTAGCATGGCAAAGAAACTCCAAAGCCCTACGGATAAAGCAAGGCCCATTTTAGGTCCAGTTTTATCCATAAAACGACCAACTACAAGATAACCTATTCCGTAACAGATTGAGAAAGTAGCCATGACATCACCATAGATAGTCTCACTCCATCCAAGTTCGGACATCAGTGTAGGTTTTAGCAAACCCATTACCATACGATCTACGTAACAAATAGTAGTTGAAAAGAACAATAGGGCGCATATTCTCCACCGGTAATTACCTATACAGGTTAGAGTTTTATTTGCAACATTGGAAATGGTGGCAGCTGTATTTGAATTTGACATAAAATTTTACCCCCCCCAAGAGAATACTTAGGATGCCTAGATTTATGACGTGCTACACAAATACGAAATCTGACATCTAGAAAAAATTTATAAAACACTCAAAGAGTATTTTTATTTTTTGTTAAAGACGAACTATTAATTACGACAATTAAAGCTCAACAAAGAACGATAATTCTCTACTATTAGTGAGCAATATTACCTACTATTTAGATAATCTGTCAATAGAAAGGTGTTTATTTGCATTTTTCATACAAAAATCAATATAAAACAAGCAAATATACAAACATAATTATAGTACTAATATTAATTTATAGATATTATAATGCTCATTAGTATTTTTAGGTTTTAAAAAGTCAATGACAATTATCATTAATATGAGGCGTGTTTAAAATGTCGAATACATGTTGTTGCGTGAACGATACTATCCTAAATCTTTCAACAAAAAACTTATCAAAATTACCAAGGAACATTGCACGTCCTAACTATGCACGTAATACCGTAACTCCAGGAATAGTTCATTTAGGGTTAGGTGCTTTTTGTCGTGCTCATCTTGCTGTTTATACAGATGATTTGTTAGAAACTGGTATTACCGATTGGGGTATTATCGGTGTTGATCCATTATCGCCTGCTATTTGCGAAGCTATAAAGCCACAAGATTGTCTTTATTCAGTTTTTAATCGACAGTCTAGCGGTGATCAATTACGTGTTATTGGTTCTATGTTAGAAGCTCTATCACTTCCTAATGATCTGGATCGTGTTGTAAAAACTATGATCGATCCAAGAATTAAAATCGTTACATTGACTGTTACTGAAAAGGGATATTGTCAGGATGCTTCTACTGGAACTCTCGACGAAAATAACCATGCAATTATTACCGATCTTTCTAATCCAAATATTCCAAGTAGCGTTCCTGGTTTATTGACTAGAGCTATTAAGTTACGTAGAGAAGCAGGAATTCTTCCGTTTACAGTTCTAGTTTGTGACAATTTACCACAAAATGGAGTAACTGCTAGACGTATCGTCATTCGTTTTGCCGAATTGATAGATCCAGAACTCAGTAGGTTTATATCTGAAAATATATCTTTTCCCTGTACTATGGTTGATCGTATAACACCAGCAACTACAGATGATGATCGTATTGCAATTACTAAACAATTTGGCATTAAAGATGCTTGGCCAGTAGTCTGTGAGCCATTTCGTCAATGGGTTATAGAGGATAATTTTTCAAATGGTCGTCCAAGTTGGGAAAATGTTGGTGCCTTATTGGTTGATGATGTTCATCCATTTGAATTAATGAAATTACGTTGTTTAAATGGTGCGCATTCGACATTAGCTTATCTTTCTGTCATTTCGGATATTGAAACAATTGCTGAAGCAATGGGAAATACTCAATTAAATGACATAATTCATCATTTATGGTCACAGGATTTGATTCCAACATTACCACCAGTTCCTGGAACAGATGTAACGGCTTATACGGTTGCTCTAGAAGAAAGATTTCTTAATCCAGGAGTTCGTCATAAAACCATACAAATTTCTTCTGATGGATCTCAGAAATTACCATCACGGCTACTAGAACCAGCTATTTCTCGATTGCGTGCCGGAGCTCAACCACGATTTATAGCCTTAGCTATAGCAGCTTGGATGCGTTTTACAATTGGCGTAACTGAAAATAAAAAATCTTATATAATCGCAGATCCGTTATCAGCTCGTCTGAAATCAATAGGTCAACAATATGGACATGATGCCAAATTATTAGCTAACGAACTTTTTGCTATTAATGACATCTTTCCTAAGGAATTAACTGATTATAATGATTTTTGTAATTTAGTTAAATGTATATTAAATAGCTTAATAACCAAGGGAGTTAAAGAAACTCTGACTAATTATTGCAATAAATCAACTTGCAATAAGTGATTAAATCTTTGTTTGAGTTAGAAAAACTCATACTACTTTAGCAATAATATTGTTATATATTTGTATAATGATTTAGCAAAAAAAAACAACGAATTGATTGTCCGATCAAAATGGATCGGACAATCAATCCGATAAATTAAAAAGGAATATTTTATGTTTCAAACATGGCGTTGGTTTGGTCCTGATGATCCAGTTACTTTGGAAAATGCTAAACAAGCTGGTGCTACTGGAATAGTCACAGCTCTTCATCATATGAACACTGGTGGTGTTTGGACGGTTGAGGAAGTGGAAAAGCGTCGTCGTCAGATCGAGATGGCAGGACTTAAATGGTCAGTAATTGAAAGCATTGGAATTGGCGAAGAAATTAAAACTAGAACTGGAGATTTCAAAGAGAAGATAAATAACTATAAGCAATCAATCAGAAACGTGGCTGCTTCTGGCATAAAAGTAATTTGCTACAATTTTATGGTAATCACAGATTGGAGTAGAACCAATTTGATGTACCGAGTACCCACAGGTGGATATGCTTTGCGTTATGACAGTATAGATTTTGCTGCTTATGATCTATTTGTTTTAAAGCGCAAGGGTGCTGAAGAAAGTTATACACCAGAACATATTAAACTTGCAGATGTTCGATTTAGAGCAATGTCAAAAAATGAGATCGAAAACCTTGAAAAGGTTCTAATTGATTGGCTACCTGCTCGTGATTTTGCTTATGATCGAACAAGTTTTAAGAAAATGCTTGAAATTTATCAAGAAATTAATACAGAAGATTTACGAGCCAATTTGATTGCATTTTTGAACGAAATCATGCCGGTTGCTGAAGATGTTGGTGTACGTTTGTGTATCCATCCTGATGATCCAGCATTTCCGATTTTTGGACTACCTAGAGTTATGTCTACAGCACAAGATGTGCGTGCAATGTTTACAGGAGTTCCGTATGAAGCTTGTGGATTGACACTATGTACTGGATCTTTCGGTTCTAATAAGAAAAATGATCTAGTTGCAATGGCTAAAGAGTTTGCACCACGAATTCATTTTGTTCATCTTCGCAATACAAAGCATGAACCGGATGGATCTTTTTATGAAGCAGATCATCTAGATGGTGATACTGACTTAATAGGTGTAGCCGCTGCAATTATGAAAGAAGAAGATCGCAGAGTTTCAGTTGGAAGAAGCGATGCTCAAATTCCTATGAGACCAGATCATGGACATCTTCTTGGTGACGATGTTTCAAAGAAAATGAATCCAGGTTATTCTTTTATTGGGCGTCTTAAAGGACTAGCAGAGCTTCGTGGTGTAATGCGTACTATTGGAGCTTTCAGATCTGGTAAAATATCATAATTAGATTATAACTAACGGTGCTAGATAAAATCCAGGACCGTTAGTTATACTACAAAATCACACAATTGATGTGTCAATTAGATCGTACAATTGTTCCCACGATGATTGATTTGGCGCGAGTAAAATACCGCTCTTCGACAAAACTGGACGATAAGACTTACCATCAAACATTGCGCTATATCCACCAGCTTCACTGTGCAGTAAAACACCAGCAGCATGATCCCAAGGATTTAATCCGCGAAAACAGGCGAATTGCTGACGATTTTCTACTAGATCTAAATAATCATGAGCAGTACTAGTAATAAATGTTAATTTTGCAACTACACTGCTTAATCTTTCAGATGATCTATGTTCTGATGCACCGATCATAGTTGACAAAGACCATGATGAAACTATTTTTTTTCGTTCTCCATTACACCAAGTTCCAGAATTAATCTCAGCAACTGTGGTTAGCTCAGACAATGGATCATGAATCCAACCCTGTACAATATGTTGCTTGTAAATCAAAGCAACAATGATACCAAATCTCTCATTACCTTTAATGAAATTAGAAGTTCCATCAACTGGATCAATGATCCATACAATATCATCATCACACAAACGTTCTAGAATTTTAGGATTAGAACTAACTGCCTCTTCTCCAACAACCGAAGATCCGATTAATAGTTCGCTCAAACGTTTCGTTAATATCTTTTCTGATTCAATATCAACAACTGTAACATAATCATTACGATTCTTCTCACGAATGTCACTTGCTATAAGTTTTTTGAATCGTGGAAGAATAATTTCTTCAGAAACGTCATTTAAAATTTCAATAATTTTCTCAGGATCAATGTAAGACATATTTTTAATTCAAATTAAACCCACTAATAAACCCCTTAGTACACCAAGAGTTTAAAAAACAAGTGCCACATTATTATAGCGTATTCTTGAATCTACAGCAATTTCTACTTGCTTTTTAATTTAATATTCATTTTGAACGGATTGGTATTATTTTTAGCAATTTTAATTTACGGTGTAAAGATGAACGTTCTATATTTGTAAATGCTGCAACTTGCGAAATGTTACCATTAAATCTTATTAATTGCATCTGTAAGTATTCACGCTCGAATTCTCTTCGTGCTTCACGAAAGGTCATTTTTTTAACAATCTCATCATTTTTTTCTGATATCATCATAAATGAATTGTTAGATAAAATTTCTTGCGGTAACATTTCTACGTTTATTTGTTTATGTGAATCTCCAGGTGCCATTATTAATAGCCAATCCATCAGATTACGCAATTGTCGTACATTTCCTGGCCAATTATAAGTCTGCATGACTGCCATTGCATCATCAGAAATTGAACGAACAGATAAACCAGAAACTTGTGCTGTATGTTGTATAAAATGTCGTGCTAATATAGGAATATCTTCACGTCGTTCACACAATGCAGGCACAGATAATGGAACAACATTAAGTCTATAATAAAGATCTTTACGAAATCGTCCTTCTTCTATTTCTTCTAACAAATTGCGATTTGTTGTTGCAATAATTCTAATATTAACCTCAACATTTTTGTTACCACCTATTCTTTTAAAACTTTGTTCTTGTATAATACGAACAATTTTACCCTGAGTTATTAATGGCATATCGGCTACTTCATCAAGTACTATGGTTCCACCATGTGATTGCTCAAAAGTGCCAATCTTAATACCTCCGTCAATAACGGACTCATCACCAAATAATTCAGCTTCCATTCGTTCTGGATGCATTATTGCACAATTAACAAAAATAAGAGGGCCACTTGCTCGATTTGAAAAACGGTGAATTAATCTAGAAACTATTTCTTTGCCAACTCCAGCAGGACCAGTTATTAAAACACGCGAATCTGTTGGAGCTACTCGTTCGATTTTTTGTCTTAATTGATTAATTATTGACGACTGACCTAATAATTCTTCATTATAACCAATACGATATTTAAGAGTTTCAACTTCACGACGTAATTCTGAAGATTCAATAGCACGAGTAATTGCTAATAGTAATCGATCTGATTGAAATGGTTTTTCAACAAAATCATAAGCTCCATTTTTAATTGCTTCAATTACAGTATCGAGATTACTATGACAGCTCATAATAACAACTTGTATATTAGGATAACGAAGCTTAATTTCAACTAAAATAGAAAGACCATCAAGCTTACTACCCTGTAATGAAATATCTAATAATACTAGATTGGGACATCTAAAAAGAATCTCTTCAAATACCTCATCACTATTAGCAGCTTCACGGGTTTGATAGCCTGAATCGTTTAAAAGTCCAATGACTAAAGATCTAATTTCAGACTCATCATCAACAACAAGAATATCATGCATAATTAAGTATTTACCGTACGTATTACATTAATATGAGGTTTAATTTTTTTTGTATAAAAAATCATACTAACACGAGCCCCGCCATCTTTATTATTTTCTAATAATAATTCACCGTTGTGATCTTCCATTATTTTTCTAACGATAGCAAGACCTAATCCTGTTCCATTGATACGCGTTGTAATATAAGGTTCAGTCAAATGATCTTTTTGTTCAACTGGAAGGCCAGATCCATTATCGTTTATTGAAATAATAGTACATTTAGAATTTTGTTCTACATTAACAATAATTTTTCCATTAGGCAAATCTTCCCCTTCTCGCTCCTGAACTGCTTCAATAGAATTTTTTAATAAATTTGAAACAGCTTGACTTATTTGACGAATATCGCAAAATATTTTAATCTTAGTTTTCTGAAAATTACTTTCAAAAGTAATTTGAGGATAACTTGTGGTAGATAAAAAAATTGCCTGATCAATCACTTGTATTAAATCGTCTTGCTTCATAACAGCTATTGGCATGCGGGCAAAATTAGAAAATTCATCAATCATTTTTCCTATATCATGAACTTGATTGATAATAGTATTCGTACATTTTAAAAAAGTTTCAGGATCGGTTTTTATATATTCTAAATATTTTCTTTTTAACTGTTCTGCAGAAAGTTGAATTGGAGTTAGAGGATTTTTAATCTCGTGGGCAATTCGTCTTGCTATATCTGACCAGGCTGCTTTGTTTTGTGCAGATATTAAATCAGTAATATCGTCGATCGTTATTATAAATCCAGTTACTTTTTTTTCATCTTGTTCAGCAACGATACGAACTAGAAAACTACGCAATCTTAAATTTATTGTGATCTTAACTTCACCCTGAACTGATTTTTCAGGATGTTTGTTAATCGAATTAAATAGTGTTTTCAATTCTGGAATTGAATCTATTAAACTAATACCAATCATATTTTCAAGATCAATAGATAGGTATTCTGCTGCATGTTGATTCGACATTTCGATCAAACCAAGACAATTTAATCGAATCACTCCTGAAGAAACACCAATTAATACAGCATCACTAAATCTTCTACGTTCATCTAATTTTAAATTAGTTTCAATCAATTCGTTACGTTGAGTTTCTAATTTATCGATCATTCTATTAAAAGCACTACTAAGTATGCCTAATTCATTTATTGCTTTATCTTCAACTACACGGACATTCAAATTTCCAGATCGAATCAATTCTGTAGCATCAACTAACCTAGTGATCGGCAATGATATTTGTCCAGAAATTACTAATCCAATCCAAATTGCAACAAGCAATACCAACAAAGTGATCATTACAAAAATTGTTGAAAATGTTATTTCCATTTCCGAACGTGTCGATTCTAATTGTTTATATTCTGATACAGCATTATTAATGCGTTTTAAATAATCTATAACTTTAGGATCAACATTACGTCCTATATAAAGATAAAAATCAATTAAACTATTATCCAGCTTGATCAGTGCGTGTACATACTCATCAGAATTGATCATCACTGCCACTTCTCCAGAACGTGCTTTTTCAAATGCCCATTGTGGAATTTTATTAATTGTTGATTCCATTGAAAAAGTTAGACCAGCTTGTGCTAATATTCGTTTAGAATTATCTATAATTACAATTTCGCTAAGACCCCGCATAGCTGTTTGAGTACTAATTATTCTATTAAGAGCAAATGACTCTCGCAAAAGTAATGGGCCTCCGCGATTAATATCAGTGGCTATTGATATAGCATCACTACTAATGATCTGTTGATGTTCTTCAATATAAGCATTAGCTACTGATAAAGATTCTTCAATAGCAGTGCTGACGTTTTTATTAAACCATTGTTCAATGCCAAAATTAATTACAAGAATCGAGAAAATAGCAACTAGAACTGACGGTATAATGGCTACTACTGAAAATAGTATAATCAAACGTACGTGTAACCTTGATCCGATCGAAATTACCCGCAATCCGATCAGCATCTTGAATATGCTTCTGCTAATTAAAAATATAAGTAAAGAAACAAAGAATAGATTAAGACAAATCATAAAAATTATAATTTGTGAATCAAGTCTTCGTAATGGATATCCCCAAGTCATTATCAAATAGGTAGTTATACCTAAAATGATCACCAAAAAAATCAAGGCTATAGTCAGCTTGTAACTCAATTTATAGCGTTGGTTTAGAAGACTAAATTTTCTAATCAATCTATTGAAATCGAAATTTGTCATGATCATTGAATTATCATACTATTTATAACGCGACATAAATTGACTTTATAGATTAAAACTAAAATTGTCATCAAGATAACATCTATGATTGATCATTGGATAATGAATAATAAAATTTATGAATCATCTGTCGCATCATTTTGGCTTCTGATAACTGATTGATCGCAACACGAAATTTGTTTGATCCGGATAGTCCTTTTGTATACCAACCAATATGTTTACGACTTATTAAACACCCGATTTTTTCACCATAATAGTTTATTATAGAATCGAAATGTTCAAGCAAAATTTCTAATTGTTTTGTTAATTTAGGATCGTTGCAACGTTCTCCTGTTTTTAAAAAGGTTGCTACCTGACCGAAAAACCATGGACGCCCATAACTTCCACGACCAATCATTACACCATCTGCACCTGAAATAGCTAACATTTGTTGTACGTCATTGATTGAAACAATATCGCCATTACCAATTACTGGAATATGTACCGATTCCTTTACCTTACTAATAAAAGCCCAATCAGCTGACCCACTATAAAACTGATCACGAGTACGACCATGTACTGTAACCATCTGAATGCCCATTTCTTCTGCAATTTTAGCTAATCGTGGCGCATTACGATTGCAATAATTCCATCCTGTTCGCATTTTTAGTGTAACTGGTATTGTGACTGCTTTTACTACAGCATTACAAATACGACTTACAAGTGATTCATTTCTCATTAAAGCTGAACCAGCATCACAATTTACTATTTTCTTTACAGGACACCCCATATTTATATCAATGATAGCAGCACCACGATCCTCGTTCATTTTTGCTGCATCAGCCATTACTTCTGGATCGCATCCAGATAATTGAATAGCCACTGGAAATTCTTCAATACAATTAGTTGACATTTTTATTGTTTGAGGATTAGCCATAATCATGGCTTTGCTAGCAATCATTTCAGAAAATACTAAACCAGCACCATATTTCTTAACAAGACAGCGAAATGGCATATCGCTGACTCCAGACATAGGTGCAAGAAGAACACGATTGCTAATAGAAACAGAACCTATTTTTAATATCATTTAATAAGATCAGAATATCATTTTTAACTTGTTATTAATTTTTAATAAAATTAATAACAATCAACGAATTTAATTCTAAATAAAGCATACAGTAAATATTATTTATAACCAACCATTCTTACAATATAAAAGAGAGAACACACATATAAATGTGTTCTCTCTTCTTTTATTAATATTATTGTTTATTTATTTAATCTTATTAGCTTTACCAAAGCTATAAGATAAT
>JAITNJ010000005.1 GCA_031290545.1 Rhodospirillaceae bacterium
TTGGATCTATACTAGAGGAGTTATTAACTTTCAAGAAATGACTACAATTGCTAAATCATTACGAAATAGATTAACTGAACAATATCAAATCTATCGTCCTCAGACTGTACAAGTTCAAATTTGATTATTGCAAACAGCTTTACAAATATACAAGATAGTCACTTTATACTTTGTTAGCGACAAGGAAATTAAATTTAATGATCAGGAATATTAGAATACAATTTTTCAGCATTGTAATTAATTTTTGTCTAGCTAGCTATCTAATGATAGGTACACTTCAAGCAATGGAAAAAATCAAATTAGGCGTTATGAATGGTGCAGAAGAAGAAATCGCTAATGTTGTTAAAAGTGTTGCTATTAATAAAGGACTAAATATCGAATTGATATCTTTTTCTGACTATACTTTGCCAAATGAAGCATTGGAAAATGGTGAATTAGATGCAAATGCATTTCAACATAATCAATATTTGAATACACAAATTAAAACTCACGGTTATCATATTGTTGCTATTGGTTTTACTATAATTGAACCGCTCGGACTATATTCTAAGAAAATTAAAACTCTTGATATGATACCAGTTGGCGCTAAGATTGCCATTCCTAATGATCCAAGTAATGCAGAAAGAGCACTTAATTTATTGGTAGATAGTGGCTTAATAAAAATTCAGAATAGGAATTCAAATCCTTCGATATTTGACATTGTAGATAATCCTAAGAAGATTAAATTTATAGAATTAGATAGTGCATTACTTTCACGATCTTTAATAGATCTAGATGCCGCAATGATCAATACTAATCATGCAATAACAGGAGGGCTCGATCTGTATAAAGATACGATTATTCGAGAGTCATGCAATGACAATCCATACGGTAATATAATTGCTGTACGAGAAATTGATAGAAATAAACCTGTTTTTAAGACTTTAATCGAGATATATAAATCACCTGAAGTAACAAATTTTTTGAAAATCCGTTTTAAAGGAGCTATATTACCAATTATGTGATTTGTAGGTAGTAAAATTATGAAGATTTGTATTCGTTTCTAAGTTGGGTTATTGTAGTTTATGAATTTATGATGTAATGTTTTGGTTTTGTAGTAGTTCAATGTGATGTTGTGAGTGTGCAATTTGTTACTGTAGATCATTCCTGTAATATAAATATATATTTGATTATCTTAAGAAACTTATGAGTTGACATAATAAGATCGTGTTGATTTACGTAAATTTAGCATGTTATTTTAAATATAATAAGATTTATTACAATGAGGTATAAAAGTAATTTTATAATCTACATATGATGGGCGATAGGTATGAATCAATTAAATCTAATTCGAATCTGTTGTTCGTTTTAGGTTTTATTAATGATCATTGCTGTTGATGGATTAACAGCAGCAGGTAAGGGAACTCTTGCTCGCAAGTTGGCTGAACATTATGGGTTTCATTATTTAGATACAGGTGTTCTTTACAGAGCGGTTGCTTTAGAAGTATTGCGTGCTGGAAAAAATCCAACTGATCCTGATGCTGCAATGGTAGCAGTTCGGAAATTGGATCTGATTGATTTTAATGATCCAGTTCTACGGTACGAACAGATTGGAAATGCAGCTTCGAAAATTGGGGAAATTTTTGTTGTTCGAAGTGCTCTATTGAGTTTTCAACAAAACTACGCTATAAAGGAACCCGGAGTCGTACTTGATGGTCGCGATATTGGAACAGTAGTTTGTCAAAATGCGGATGTAAAATTTTTTATAATTGCAAGTTTAGAACGGAGAGTAGCTAGACGCTTAAAAGAATTATTTAGTAATGGAATTACGGCTATAAAAGAACGTGTTTGTCAAGAAATGAATGAACGTGATTTACGAGATATTGAACGACGCATTGCACCATTAACTCCTGCCGCTGACGCAGTGGTGATAAACACTTCAGAATTAAATATAAAAGAAGTTTTCGATATTGCTGTACAGATTATTTCTGAGAAATTTAACGACGAATATCATTGAAAATTTCTATGATCAAGAAAAAAGATAAATATGAAAGGATTGTCTATTATGACGGCTACCACTGAATTTGCAACTACGGAAAACTTTGTCACTTTGCTAGATGAAACATTCGTGGAAGCAAGAGGTGTCGAAAATTCAGTGGTGAAAGGAACTATTATAAAAATCGATGGAGATTTCGTGATAGTTGATGTTGGATTAAAGTCAGAAGGCCGTATTTCACGAAAAGAATTCAATAATTGTGGTTTAATGACAGATATTAAGGTTGGTGACGATGTAGAAGTTTTTATTAAGCGTTACGAAGACAAGAATGGTGAAATTATACTTAGTCGTGAAAAGGCTTGGCGTGAAGAAGTTTGGTTCAAACTTGAAAAATCTTTCAAAGACAATCAGCTGATTGATGGTGTAATTTTCGGACGTGTCAAGGGTGGATTTACCGTGGATCTATCTGGAGCTGAGGCTTTTTTACCTGGTAGTCAGGTTGATATTATACCAGTTCGTGATATTAGTCATTTAATGGGCAACCAACAATCTTTTCAGATTCTTAAAATGGATCGATCTCGTGGTAATATTGTGGTGTCACGTCGTGTTGTTATAGAGAAAACTCGGGCTGAGAAACGATCTGAATTAGTTGAAAATCTAAAAGAAGGTCAGATCTTAGAAGGTGTAGTAAAAAATATTACTGATTATGGAGCGTTTTTAGAATTAGGTGGTGTTGATGGTTTGTTGCATGTCACTGATATTTCTTGGAAGCGTATAAATCATCCTTCTGAAGTGCTAAGTATTGGTCAAACTGTTAAAGTGCAAATTATTCGTTTTAATATGGAGACTAAACGAATCAGCCTTGGTATTAAGCAACTTGAGACTGATCCATGGAGCATGGTTGCACAAAAGTATCAAATTGGCGATAAGTTTATTGGTCGCGTTACTAATATTACTGATTACGGGGCATTTATTGAGTTGGAAGCTGGTGTTGAAGGTTTAGTGCATGTTTCAGAAATGTCTTGGACAAAGAAAAATATTCATCCTAACAAGATTGTTTCTACTTCTCAGGAAGTAAATGTATTGATTCTTGATATAGATATTGAGAAGCATCGTATCAGTTTGGGTCTTAAACAGACTATGATTAATCCATGGAAAATGTTTTTTGAGAAATTTCCTGTTGATTCTGAGATCGAAGGTGAGATTAAAAATATTACTGGATTTGGTTTATTTATAGGCCTTCCTGGTGAAATTGATGGTATGGTTCATCTTTCTGACTTATCTTGGGATGTTCCTGGTGAGCAAGCTGTTCTTGAATTTAAAAAAGGCGATGTGGTTAAAGTGAAGGTTTTAGAGATTGATGTAGAAAAAGAACGAATTCATCTTGGAATTAAACAGCTTTGCACTGATTTATTTAAAGAATTTATAGTTAAGATTAAAAAGGGCGATATAGTTACATGTACAGTGACTCAAATTAATGAAAACGATCTAAATGTTGATGTTGATGGATTATTATGCTGTATCAGTAAGGACGAATTAGCTAGAGATCGATCGGATCAAAGATTGGATCGTTTTGCTGTTGGTGAAAAGATTGATGCAAAAATAATGACCATTGATAAGACGGCTAGAAAAATAACTCTGTCGATCAAAGCTCGTGAAATTGATGAAGAGAAGCGAGCAATGACTGAGTTTGGTTCGTCTGATTCTGGAGCGACTTTGGGAAGTATTTTTGGTGTAGCATTTAATCGTGCTAAAGAGGAAAAATTAAAATCAGAAGACAAATAAATTTTTGACGAAGTAACAGAGAGTTAAGAAATAATCTTTAAAAGATTAGTCTAGATAATCGAAACTGATTTTATGCACATGCTTTCAAGTTTTTAACTAAAATACGTGTTTTATGACTCAATCAGAATTGATTACTTATCTTGCGAAATTGAATCATCACCTTTATAAAAGAGATGTCAGTCGTGTAGTTACTACTATTTTTAATGAGATCGCAGAGGCATTGGCATGTGGGAATCGGGTTGAACTACGTGGTTTTGGATCGTTTTCGATAAGGAAATGTAAGGCACGGTTTGGTCGTAATCCAAAAACAGGTAATCCTATTAATATTTCAGAAAAAGCCATAATTATTTTTAAAATTAGCAAATTTGTAAATGAACGGTTGAATGTAGATCTATAAATATTTATTGGTTTATTTTAATGAAGATTGTTTTTTGGATTATAGGTTTGTTAGCTACGATTGTTGTTTTGTTATTTGCTTTATCAAATCGACAAAGTACAGTAATTGATTTTTGGCCGTTTGATGTAAGTATAAATTTACCTCTTTATCTGACTATTTTATCATCATTACTTGCTGGTTTTTTAATCGGTCAATTAATTTACAGTATCAAAATATTGAAATATCGTCGCATAATTCGTCAACAGGTGAATCAAATAGCTAATCTAGAACGTCAATTTGAAGCGGTGCGAATTTCGTCATCATCAGATGAATTGATTTTTTCATAGTTTTATACAATGTTTCATAATCCAGTCTTTTGTGCCATAGATACTGCTGATCTTCAAAAGGCAATGATTCTGGCTTCTTGTCTTGATGGTCTAGTTGGTGGTCTTAAGCTTGGTATAGAATTTTTTTCGACAAATGGCTTAGACGGTGTTCGTGCCATTATTAAATTTGGTCTACCATTGTTTCTTGATTTGAAATTTCATGATATTCCAAATTCAGTTGCCGGAGCTATTAGAAGTATCGTTAGATTGAAGCCGACTATGATAACCGTACATTCATGTGGTGGATATGAAATGATGGTTGCTGCTGTAAATGCATCTTCGAGTGCTTCAGTTGAGTATGGTGTGATGCGTCCGAAACTTCTAGCAGTGACTGTATTAACAAGTATGAATCAAAGTGATCTTAAACAAAGTGGTGTAGATCGGAAATTGATTGATCAGGTTAAATGTTTAACTACATTAGCCCAAGAGGCTAATGTAGACGGGGTTGTTTGTTCGCCACACGAGCTTGAAATTTTACGTTCTTATTGTGATTCAGATTTTTTATTGGTTACACCCGGTATACGTCCTGTTTGGACTATGATTGACGATCAAAAGCGCACTCTTACACCAATTGAGGCTTTAAATAAAGGCGCTGATATATTGGTTATAGGTCGACCGATAACTGCTGCTAATGATCCAAAAATAGCGGCAAAAATGATTTGCGATGAACTTATTGGGATTAAAAATGACTATTAAGGTCAAAATATGTGGATTGACTGACAAAAAGACAGTGGAAATAGCAGTTAATGCTGGCGCTGATTTTTTAGGAGTCGTTTTTTTTGATAAAAGCCCTCGTTATATTACTACTATTGATGCTAATGAAATTTTACAATCGGTGCCCAAAAAAATAAAAAAAGTTGGTCTATTTGTTGATCCTAAAGATGCTTTATTGGATGATGCAATGAACAACGTTAATCTTGATTTTTTTCAATTACATGGAACTGAATCTCCAGAACGAGTTGAACAAGTTAGATTAAAATTTGGTATGTCTGTGATAAAAACAATTAGTGTTTCTGAGATAAGTGATCTTGATTGTGTTTCTTCTTATGCTGATGTTGCTGATTGGTTATTGTTTGATGCTAAACCATCTGTTGGGGCTACTTGTCCTGGTGGTAATTCATTGCCTATAGATTGGAATATACTCAAAAAAAGGACTTGGTTTTGTCCTTGGTTTTTGGCAGGAGGTTTAACTATTGATAATGTCAATGAAGCGATTCGATTATCGGAGACTAGAGCTGTTGATATTTCTTCTGGCGTAGAGAGTAATATCGGTATTAAAGATTTTGATAAAATTATCAAATTTATTTCAGTGGTAAGGGATAATCCTGATTTTTAGATCAGATATGCATTCTAAGATTTAATATTTTGAATATCCAACGGTATTAGGTAAAAAATTGTAGCATCTACAAATTCAAAATAAAGGATTTTCTTAACTTACTGTTCTTTAGTATGTGATTATATAGTTTATTATGAGCTCTTTCTTAAAGGTTATTTGTGAAATTTGCTATTCTCGTTAATTCTGGACCGTTAAATTATCAGTCTGCATATTCTGCACTGATTTTCGCTCAATCTGCTATAAAACTAGAACATTCTTTGTTTCGAGTTTTTTTTTATTTAGATGGTGTTTATAACGCAAACCGATTTATTGCTGCGTTGAATAATGAAAATAATCTAGTGCAAGTTTGGTCGAAATTAGCAAAGGACAATAAAGTCGATTTAGTTATTTGTATTACAGCTGGTTTGCGTCGTGGAATAAGAGGTATTAATTTGGCATCTGGGTTTCGTATTTCAGGGTTAGGAGAGTTAGTAGAGGCTAGCGTTTATGCCGATCGATTGATTACATTTGGATCTTGAAAACGAACAGTAACATGAAATCAAAAAGTTTTTTATTTATAAATCGTAAAGTATTTTTCGGGAATAGTCATATTGTCGAGATGCTTGACGTTGCATTAATTGCAGCGTCTCTTAATCAACATGTTCACTTGGCATTTCTTGATGATGGAGTTTTCCAATTAATTAAACTACATGAACAAAATATCTTAAGTCGGGAAACTTTTGAGGTGTCACTTATCAATATTGCAGATTTCAATAATATTGATCATGTTTGGGTCGAGCGCGAATCGCTTATTGAGCGTGGTTTAGGCGAATCTGATTTAAAAATTCCAATTACAGTTATTGATCGTGTTACTTTAAGCAATATAATGAATGATATTGATGTGATAGTCAGTGTATGAAAAAAATTCTGCACATTGTTAACAAATCACCATTTACAGAAGACGCTTTGCAAAGTTGCTTAAATCATTTCAATGACTTTGCTACATTATTACTTATTGAAAATGGTGTTTATGCAATGTTAGAAGACAGTACTTTTGCAAAACGATTTACTTTTTCTGATGGAGAACGCTCTGTTTATGTTCTTTGGGAAGATCTTGTAATTCGTGGTTTAGATAAGCATTCTTTAATAAGTAATTTTCAAATTGTTGATTATTTAGGTTTTGTACAATTAGTTGCAAATCACAGCGTCGTTCAATCATGGTTTTAAATCGCGAGCATTGAAAAATTGATTGAAACTGACACTTATTGATGTTAATCAATGTACATTACTCATTGGTTGTATAAAATTTATTGATAACTAATCATGAAAAAATAAATCTTTTAATTGGTTATGAATTAAGTACACTATTAATTACATTTAAAGTATTAATTTATATATAAGATTTATAGATCATGATGCATCTATTCCTAATGGCTAAATGAATACAATAGACATATGTTTGGCCGAACTTCATCATATATAGATTATCTAATGTTAGTAGACAACATAACAATATTTCGTTTATTGAAAATGTGAATTAATTGCTTTTTATAAAATAATATTACAAGTTCAGAATGATAGATTGATCTATCTTGGATATTTTCGGTGATCAAATTTCAATTGATGTGAACGTAGAATAGCAAGTTTGCATGAGATTAATTTGATTTATAAGATCTAACTGTAATTAGTGAATTTAATAGTATTCAATGCATATATGATGTTTTAGAGATTTGTTGGCTAGTTATAGCGATTTTAACGATCAATAAAAAGTGATTAATTGCGCTTCAGATCTTATGATCTGAGTTTTTGATTAAACTGAACATAATGTATGTTCGATGGGTTGGTATGATAATCATTATTGCTTAGTGTGTTATTGATATTGAGCAATAGTTTAATAATCATTGTATTGAAAAAATTCATAATGATTTTTGAATCTTATTTATATAGGATTATTATGTATAAATATATATGACATTGTCATTAATTACGAAGATTATGTTTTTCTTCAGAATATTTTTCTTAAAAAATGCATCATTTCAATCAATAGAATATAAATATAGTAACTCAACATTTATTGATTTAATTGTAGAAAGTATCTAAACAAAATAAAATGAAGAAGGTTCTTTTTTTTAGTAGTGTTTTATTTGTCTTTAGCGATTTTTCAATACAAGCTGCTACGCCAATCAAATTAAGTTTATCAGGCACTCTCGTTGAGAACTTCGGGTATGCTAGCAATAATGATTTAAATAGTCATGAAACACCTGAAAATGTTAAGCTTAATAAATTTCATGCACAACATGATGGTACTGTAAGTATTAAGGGTGAATCTGCTTTAGATAATGGCATTATAATTGCTGTTAAATTTGATCTTTATGGCTCTTCAGAATCTAACAGTCGTAGTGCTAATGGATCTTTTGTCCAAACTTCAAATTTAAATTATACTGGTAATAATAATACTAATAGTGCTAAAATTTCTGGTAATCCGGCCATTAAACGTGCGTATGTGACTATTAATACTAGAGCTGGTTCGTTGATTTTGGGTGAACGTGAGGACGCCACCTATATTGTTCATACCAGCGCTCCTGATGTAAGTCCACTAGCCCCGATTGGTGATGGTTATTTTTATTCTTGGGTAGCTTCGCCAAAGAATCATCGTACTTTTACTGCGGATAATGATAGTCACTATATCTCTCGTGGCAAAAAGATCACTTATATTTCTCCATCTTTTCATGGTTTGGCTGCTGTTTTTACTTACGTTCCTTCTATATCAAATCGTCTGAGTTTCGATATGCCGTCCACTTCAAATGGATCTGCGATATTTATAGGGAATGGACAAGTTAACGGCGCTAATTATGGTGGCAATGCTTATGGCGGTGGTTTGGCTTATTCAGATACTTTGAGAGGTGTTGGAATAAAAGCTGATTCGACAATAGTTAAAACTAAAATTACCAATATGCATATTTATCAACATGGATTGCAGTTGTCTTATGCAGGTTTTACACTTGGTGGTTCGTCATTGATTCGCAATGTTCAAAATAATTCAATCATAACTATTGGTAATGTTCAGATTACTGATTTAGTGGCGAATGAGATTTTTGGTAGAAGTGTTTCAGCTAGTGCTTTTGCTAAAATGGCGATGTATGCTGGCAATAGTTACACAGTTGGATTAAGCTATGCAATAGGTTCTTATTCATTTAGTTTCGCTTTCTTTCACGATAATTCTAAAAGCATTGTGACTATGAATGGTACAGGTAAATCCGATAGCACTAATGCCTATGATATTGGCATTGCATATACAGCTGGCCCTGGCGTGATTTTCCGTATTGGTTGTGGATATGTTAATTATTGCGGATCTATAATTAATAACGATGTTAACTATCTTAATAATAATAGCGGTGTTGTTGCACTTACTGGTGTTAAGCTTGATTTTTAATTGATAATCACAATCTTATATGAAAAAGTATTTTCATGAAAGTCGTATTTCTAAAAAAATATATATATATTAATAGTTGAATTATCTAATAAATTTTTGTTTCTTAAATTTTTTGCATTTCTGTATAAATTTAGTATTTTAAGTTTGAATAAGAAATAATTTTTAGAATTATAAATAAATTTTTGGTTTATTAGTTATTTATTTTGATTGATAGTCGTTAAATCCACTAACTGTGGCAATTCCGATAGCGCCACTACCTACTAGAGAAATTACTGTGTGAGATGTAATGCCACCAAGTGCATATGTTCCTGTTGTTGCTAGTCTAACTAGTCTACGAAAAGCTATACATCCGATAGATGACAATCCAATATGACTGGTTGTTGGAAATACAGGTGATATAAGAGTCGCATTAACACCCAGATGATTGGCTTGTTTTAAGGCTATTGTACCATGTACTGCGGCTGTTAATAATAAATCTGGTCTTATCTTATTATGACGTAAACGAAGTTTGACTGGCACATACGGTATTGAATATTCAGGCAAATGTAAACCAACTCCTAATGTAATGGCTAAATTAATATCTTTAGCTATAATAAAATTAATACGACGAGCTCTACATAATATAACCGCTTTATTAGCTAACAGAGCGCGATCTGGACAATTATAATGACGAAAAATTACCAAACTTCCTTTTGGCAGAGAATTTATTTTTTTTAAAAGATCGGTTAATTGTTGATTGTCTGTTAATAAAGCTAGTGTTGGAAGATTAATCTTTGGACGTTTTTTTTGAATGCGTCCATAGAAATTTAGATGTTTTGCTAAATATATTAGTTGTATCATTAACTAATTATATAACATGGATGATATTTATGATCGATTGTTATGATGATGTATTAAATAAATTTTATACTATAAGTACAAAATTAGCTGATGCTGAAGTTAAGGCTGGCAGACCTACTGGTAAAGTTCATTTGGTAGTAGTTTCAAAGAATCATCATATTGCATGTATTCGTCCTTTACTCGAAGTTGGGCACCGTATGTTTGGTGAAAATAGAATTCAAGAAGCGAGAAATAAATGGTCTGCTTTGAAACATTCTTTTTCAGATATTGAATTGCATTTAATTGGTCCATTGCAAACAAACAAGATAAAAGAAGCTGTGGAAATTTTTGATGTTATTGAAACCATTGATCGTCCTAAAGTAGCAATAGCTTTAGCAAAGGAAATGAAAAATTGCTGTCGTAGATTGCGGTGTTTTATTCAGGTTAATATTGGTGTTGAAATGCAAAAATCTGGCGTTTTGCCTGAAATAGCTGATGTTTTTATTGAAGACTGTCGTCATCGTTTGCAATTACCTATTGAAGGACTTATGTGTATTCCACCGCATGGTGTTAATCCAATGCCATATTTTATAAGATTAGCAGATATGGCACGACGTCATGATCTATCACAATTGAGTATGGGAATGAGTGAAGATTATTCTTGTGCCGTTTTATCTGGGGCTACTTATGTACGAATCGGTACGGCTATTTTTGGAAATCATAAGATTAAACCAGAATCAAATATAACATAACGTCAATTTATTTAAAAATAATTTTAAAAGAACGAATCTTCCAATTATTACCTTTAAATATTAATTACCAGATCAATAATCTTCATATTAATCTTACGTGTTATATGTGAAATGTTATTGATAAATAAATAACACATTTTCGTGGTGCAATGTATAAATGATTATATGAAGCGTTTTAGTGAAATCTAATATCTATTTATCATTTGAACAGATGTCCGCTACGAGTTTCTTTGGTACGTAAATAAGTAGAATTGTAATTGTTTGATGGAAAAGTAATTGAAACACGCTCAGTGATCTCGATACCGTGTCGTGATAATTCTTCAACCTTTCTGGGATTATTTGTTAGTAAGCGTATGCGAGTAATGTTTAATAAATGTAATATTTCAACTGCTGGTAGATATATTCGCTCATCTTCATCGAAGCCAAGTTGTTTATTGGCATCTAGCGTATCGAATCCATTGTCTTGAAGTTGATAAGCTCTAATCTTGTTAATTAGACCTATACTACGCCCTTCCTGGGCCAAATAAAGTAATATTCCGTTTCCGTTTTTACTTAATTGTGCAATTGCACCGCGCAATTGATCATTGCAATCGCAACGTAAACTACCTAGTAAATCACCTGTAAAGCATTTTGAATGCAAACGTGTTAGTATTGATTGATTTTGATCGAGATTTCCGATAATTATCGCTAAGTGTTCAATTCCTCCATCTGACGGTCTAAATGCGATGACTCGTGTATTTTTAGCATTGATCAAAGGCACACGTGCTTCAGCCACTCGTTTTAGTTTATAAGCTACTGTTTCTTGATAAGAAAATACGTCAGCTATGTTGACGTGGAATAGATCGGCGTGATTTTCTAAAGTTGGTATTGCTATAAATGCAGGTAACAAGCGTGTTAATTTTATCAATGTAATGGCACCATTAGCCCAATTTGGAGTTTGTTCTGTATACAATGTAGATTGTGAATTTAACGACAGATCATTAAGTGGATCAATTAAGTTAGAGATATAAACTGTATTTAGAGGATTAGGACTAATAATGATTGCAACTTGACTTTTATCTTGAGTCAAACCAAGAACAGCAGCGCGTTGCCCTGTTATTACTACAAATGGCATGGTATGACTCATTTGCTTTAAGTTGTTCAATGTTTCTTCGGATGCCATTTCAGCAGCTAAGATCAAAGCAGAACTACCATCATTAGCATTAATCTTGATTAATCCACCTCGTCGTAGCTCAGAAATAGCGCGATCGACTGTGATCATAGCATTTGATGATAGTGGCAATTGAAAGAATTTGATGATTGAAGATCGACTCATTTTATTCATATACGCACATATTAATATACCATTATATCTTAATAATGATATATTTGGTGCAAAAGAATCAATAAGTAATTAATTATATTAATAAGTTTTTATGAAAATAGCCATTAGCACTATCAGATATTCATTATGGAAAAAAATATTTTGATCATTTATAACGAGAAATTGCAAGCGCAATCGCTAAAAGATAAATTGACCGACTATGGATTTTATGTTAAAGTAGCGGTATCGTTCGCTCAAGCTAGAGATTTGTTAAATGTTAAAATGTCAGATTCAATTTTGCTTGATTCTAAATCAACTGATATTCCGATACAAGATGCGTGTAAATTCTTTCGAAATTATATTGGAAAACATCAGATAGTTGTGCTTGGAACAATTACAGATAATGAAGAAGAAATTAAAACTGCTGGTGCTAATTTCTTCTTAACCAAGCCATATCGTTTTAACAATCTCTTGCATTATTTACAAGAACAATCACATTACTCTGTTACTGGAAATTTTTTTTCAATTGGTACATTTAGATTTTATCCAATCAACCGACAACTGATTGATGCTGACGGTTGTTATATTGCATTAACTGAAAAAGAAACTGCTATTCTTATTTATCTTTATCACGTCAATGGGAATATTGTGTCACGTAATGAATTATTAAGCGAGGTTTGGGGATATTCGAGTAATGTTTCTACTCATACTTTAGAAACACATGTTTATTGCTTACGTCGTAAATTAATAAGAGATCAAAACATCATAATAAGCAAAGAAGGTGGATATTTGTTAAATAAATCTAATTGAATTTATAAAATTAAAAAATAAAGTGGCAATTAATGATATTTATGGCGATGGACTCTTTTCTTTTAAGAAAAATCTGGCATCATAACATGTGATAATTTAATATTACGTAGTGATATTGTTATAGCAAGCAATATTTAATTGACGAATTGATATTCTAGAAGTAGAATTTCCCACTTTTCAAAGTTAAATTTTAAGACTTGAGAATAAATAAATGGAGTGTTTTAATGTCTCGCAGGTGTATTATTACTGGCAAGAGTGTGTTAAGTGGCAACAATGTTAGTCACGCTAATAATAAAACTCGCCGATGTTTTTTACCAAATCTGCAAGAAATTACTGTACTTAGCGATGCTCTTAATCAATCGCTTCAATTGCGCATTTCGACAAGTGGATTGAGAACTATTGAGCACAATGGTGGCATCGATGCTTATTTATTGTCGATGTCAGATAGTAAGTTAACAACTAGGGCTTTGTTTTTAAAACGTCGTATTAGTAAAGCTTTGAATGCTAAGATTTTTTCTAAATAAATTAGTAATTAGTATCGAAAATAATTTTTCGTAAAAACCCTGTTACTCATTTGTCAATATCAATTACTTTCATAATTTCTTGCATCTGACCAGTATATTTAATCATTTTTAATGAATGATATGCTTAAAGAGTTTGAATTATATTTGGTATAAATCTCTTCTTGAAAAAATAAAGAATTTTTTTGACAAAAAAAGTTAAAATTTTTTGTTCCGTCAAGTCGTTAATAATTGTATCTGTTTTGAACATGCAAAAACTATCTTTTGGTTTAATTGAAACAGAAAATGATAATTGTGTTGTATAGTCAGCTATAAATTTCTGCTCAGTAAAAATAAAATACAATATTTGTTTTTTTAAGACTGCTTTCATAAAAAATATAAGAAAAGATTGATTGATAATTTAAGTACTACAATCAATCTATGTAGTTTAAATTTTGGTACTGAACTTGATATTGAAAATGATGTGATGTTAAAGCTATTTGGTACAGATGGAGTGCGTGGAACTGCTAATATTGAACCAATGACTGCCGAAACTGCAATGCGTCTTGGTATGGCAGCTGGATATCATTTTACGCGTGGTGCTCATCGACATAATGTTGTTATTGGCAAAGATACTAGATTGTCAGGATATATGCTAGAGTCAGCTATGACAGCAGGATTTACTGCTGTCGGTATGGATGTTTTATTGTTGGGACCTTTACCAACACCAGCAGTGGCAATGTTGACTCGTTCGATGCGTTCAGATCTTGGGGTGATGATATCAGCTTCTCATAATTCATTTGAAGATAACGGAATTAAATTATTTGGTCCTGATGGTTTCAAATTGTCGGATATTACTGAATCTAAGATAGAAATGCATATAAAAAATGGTTTAAACAACCATCGCGTTACTGCGCTTGCGCTAGGTCGGGCACGACGTCTTAATGATGCTTTAGGCCGGTATATTGAACATACAAAAAATACATTTCCTCGTGGGTTGCGCCTGAACGATCTTAAAATAGTTGTAGATTGTGCTAATGGTGCGGCTTACAAGGTTGCGCCTACCATTCTATGGGAATTAGGAGCCGAAGTAATTCCTATTGGAATAACTCCGGATGGATTTAATATAAATAATAATTGCGGCTCACTTTTTACTGATATGATGAGGGAGCAAGTGGTTTTACATAGTGCGCATCTTGGTTTATCTTTAGATGGAGATGCCGATCGATTGGTTATTTGCGATGAACAAGGTTCTATAATCGATGGCGATCAAATGATGGCCCTGATTGGAAAAAATTGGCATAACTCTGGTATATTAAAGGGTAATGGCTTGGTTGCTACTGTTATGTCCAATTTTGGACTTGATCATTTTCTTAATGAATTTGGATTGATTTTACAACGTACTAATGTTGGCGATCGTTATGTTATTGAGAAGATGCGCAAAGATGGTTACAACTTAGGTGGTGAACAATCAGGACATATTATAATGTCCGATTATTCAACTACAGGTGATGGTCTAGTTGTAGCCTTGCAGCTATTAGCCGCATTCGTCGAAGATGGCAGACCGGCAAGTAATGTGTTCCGCTTGTTTACACCTTTGCCTCAAGTGCTAAAGAATATTCGAGTACCATCAACAATTATTTGTAATGAAGTGCTTAATGCACCATCTGTGCTTTCAGCTATTCTTGCTGGTAAGCAAAAACTAGATAAGTCTGGACGATTGTTAATTCGTAAGTCTGGAACTGAATCTTTAATTCGAGTTATGGCTGAAGGTGAAAATGAAGTTTTAATCAATCAAGTGATCGATGATGTGATAGATTCAATTAGAAAGATGATTGAAAAATGATATATGAACCTACAAAAGTGCTAGGACGTGTTCTTGTTATTGCTGGATCGGATTCTGGTGGCGGAGCTGGTATTCAAGCTGACATTAAAACAATAACTGCACTAGGTTGCTTTGCAACGACGGCGATTACTGCTTTGACTGCGCAAAACACTAAAGGTGTATTTGATATATTAGAAGTTCCACCCGATTTTATTAGTAGTCAGATTAATTTGGTTCTTGACGATATTGGAACTGATGTTGTTAAAACTGGAATGTTGAACAAATCAAAAACGATCGAAATGATCGCTCAAATTTTAGAACAACGTATAAACAATTTTCCACTAATAGTTGATCCTGTAATGACTGCAAAAAATGGTAGTAAATTATTAGATGACTTAGCTATTATGACTTTATTAGTTCATCTAATTCCAAAATCTGCAATAGTTACTCCTAATATTCCTGAAGCTATAGCACTTACAGGAATAACTATTAAAAATGTCGACGATATGATAATTGCCGGTAAAGCTCTTTTGACTAAAGGAGCGCGTGCTGTATTGATTAAAGGAGGACATTTACCATCAAATAAAATAACTGATGTTTTGATCGATGTTAATGGTGTTGAAATATTTGAAGATTCAAGAATTGAAACTACTAGTACACATGGTACAGGATGTACCATGGCATCAGCTATTGCCGCCGGTTTGGCACAAGATTTACCACTCAAAGTGGCAGTATTGCGTGCTCGGCAATATGTGCAATTAGCTCTTAGTAGTGCTCCAGGTTTCGGACAAGGCTGCGGACCAATTAATCATGCTCATACAATCGATATTTTAAAGATTTCATATATGCGTTAACGATAAATATATAGTTAGTTTAATCAGATGATCAAAAGTCATATTTAAGCGATAGTAACGATAAAATAACGATCTTTTGGAATTACTAATAAAGTTATTCAGATTGCTTTCTGATCGATTGTTATTCATAATCCATATGAATTTTGAAAGTGACAGTCAATATTAGTTCATGATCTTTTGATATAAGGTAATAATATGACAATTTTTGAACGTCCAATTATTCGACCTAACAATCCATGTTTTTCTTCTGGTCCTTGCGCTAAGCATCCAGGATGGTCTATACAAACTTTGGTTAATGGTGCTTTTGGACGATCACATCGTTCTAAGATTGGTAAAGATAAATTAATAGAAATTATTAATAAAAGTCGTACTGTACTCGGTATTCCAAATGATTATTTGATTGGTATTGTACCAGCATCTGATACAGGTGCTGTAGAGATGGCGCTATGGTCATTACTGGGTGAACGTGGAATAGACATTCTAGCTTGGGAAAGCTTTGGTGAGGGTTGGGTAATCGATATTACTAAGCAACTTAAGTTATCTGACACGCGTGTTTTTAAAGCCGATTATGGTAAGTTACCAGATCTTAGTCAGGTGAAGTTTGATCGTGATGTGATTTTTACTTGGAATGGTACTACTTCAGGTGTACGAGTTCCTAACGGCGATTGGATCTCTGATGATCGTAAAGGTCTTGTGATTGTTGATGCTACTTCTGCTGTTTTTTCTATGAACATTCCATGGAGCAAGACAGATGTTGTCACTTGGTCTTGGCAAAAAGTACTTGGAGGTGAAGGTGCACACGGTATGTTGGTTTTAAGTAAGCGAGCTGTGGATCGTCTTGAAAGATATAAACCCGCTTGGCCATTGCCGAAGATTTTTCGTATGACTAAATATGGAAAATTAATAGATGGTATTTTTAAAGGTGACACTATTAATACTCCGTCGATGTTAGCTGTTGAAGATCAGATTGATGCTTTAAGATGGAGCGAAAATATTGGAGGTATAAAGGTATTGATCTCACGTTCTGAAGCTAATTTAGCAGTACTTTCTGCGTGGGTATTCAAATCATCTTGGGCAACTTTTCTTGTTGAAGATGTAAATATTCGCTCATGTACTTCGATTTGTTTGACTATTAAATCACCGTTCTTCACTAAATTGTCGACTGATAACCAGACTGTGGTAACTAAGAAGATTGCATCATTGCTTGAGAATGAAGGTGTAGCTTATGATATCGCTTCATATCGTGACGCTCCACCAGGACTCAGAATTTGGGGTGGTGCTACGGTTGAGTCTTCTGATATCGAAAAACTAACTGCTTGGCTTGACTGGTCATTTACTCAAGTTGAGGCTGAGTGGGCAATAAAAGTTTAATTTATAACTGAATTTCTTTTTATATATAAATATAGTGCTGTTTGTGCATTAACTTAGAAAGTCTTAATGTTCGGGGAAATTGTTGTTATGCTCAAAGTTTTGATTAGTGACAAGCTGAGTTCAGCTACTGTTCAGATCTTTAACGATCTTGGTATAGAAACAGACGTGAAAGTAGGACTCTCACCACATGAATTAAAGACTATTATCTTTCAATATGATGGTTTGGCTATTCGATCTGAAACGAAAGTGACAGCTGATATTTTAAATGTAGCTACTAATCTTAAAGTTATTGGTCGAGCTGGTATTGGCGTTGATAATATCGATGTTCCAGGCGCAACATCTCGCGGTATAGTTGTTATGAATACACCATTTGGTAATTCAATTACAACTGCTGAACATACTATTGCTATGTTGTTTGCTTTAGCACGCAATATTCCTCAGGCAAATGCATCTACACATGCTGGAAATTGGGAAAAATCAAAATTCATTGGTATCGAGCTGACAGACAAGATCTTAGGTATTATTGGTTGTGGTAATATTGGATCTATTGTTGCTGAACGTAGCATTGGACTAAAAATGAGGGTTATTGTTTATGATCCTCTCTTGTCAAAAGAACGAGCTGAAATCCTTGGTGTTGATAAAGTTGAATTAAATGACTTATTATCTCGTGCAGATTTTATTACTTTACACACACCACTTACTGATGCAACTTGTAATATCATCAATGCTGAGTCTTTAGCTAGAACAAAAAAAGGAGTTCGAATTGTCAATTGTGCTCGTGGTAGTTTGATTGTTGAGAAAGATTTAAAAATAGCTATCGAATCAGGTCATGTTGCTGGTGTAGCACTTGATGTATTCAAAGAAGAGCCAGCAAAATCCAATATGTTATTCGGTAATGAAAAGGTAATATGCACGCCACATCTAGGTGCTTCTACAATAGAAGCTCAAGAGAATGTTGCTTTGCAGATTGCAAAACAAATGTCTGATTATTTACTAACAAGAACAATAACTAATGCCATAAATATGACTTCGGTTTCATTAGAGGATGCTTCGAAATTAAATCCTTATCTAGCTTTAGTTGATCAATTAGGTAGTTTTGCTGGACAATTGACTGAACATGGTATTAAGTCTGTATCTGTTAACTATGAGGGTCAAGTATCTGAAGTCAATACTAAAATTTTAACAGCAACGATCTTAGAAAGTTTACTTAAATTCTTCGTTGAGACGATAAATTTTGTTAATGCACCACTTATTGCAAAAGAACGAAATATTACAGTAGTAGAAACTAAAAACGATCGGTCAGGTGATTACCACACTTTAATAAAATTGTCTGTAACTACAGATCGGTATACTAGTATTGTTGCAGGTACTTTGCTTGGTGGCGATAAGCCGCGTTTGGTTTTGATCGATGACATTCCAATCGAAGCCGAGATTGCTCAATTCATGCTTTATGTTACAAATGCTGATAAACCAGGATTTATAGGTAAACTAGGAACTACACTAGGCGATGCTGGAGTTAATATTGCTACTTTTCATTTAGGTAGAAATAAGGTCGGCGGTGATGCGATTGCATTACTTCAAGTTGATCAACCAATGAACAATAATTTATTGGAAAAAGTCAGAACTATTCCTAATGTTGTTCAAGTTAGGGCGATGAAATTCTGATGTGAATTGTACAATCAATGTCTCTACACAGATTTAATAAGTCAGCATTACTTCCGGCAGGTTTGTATGATATTTTGCCACCACAGGCAGCTCATGAGGCTAATGTAGAAGCTCGTTTAATGGCTAATTTCTTTACACATGGATATGAATGCGTTAAGCCGCCGTTGATTGAATTTGAAGAGAGCTTGATCTATGGACATTCATCGACTGTGTCTGAACATATTTTTCGCGTGATGGATCCTATGACGCAACGTATGATGGGCATTCGTTCTGATATGACTTTACAAATTGCTCGAATTGCGACTACGCAGCTTATTAATGTTGCGAGACCACTACGTTTATCTTATTCTGGACAGGTTTTACGTTTAAAAGGCAATCAATTGCGTCCAGAAAGACAATTTGGACAGGCAGGCATTGAACTTATTGGTGTCGATAGTGCTACTGCTGATGCTGAGATAATAGTTTTAATTACTAAGTCACTGATTGATCTTGGTATCGATAATATTTGTGTTGACTTGATTTTACCATCTTTAATATCGGAAATATGTATTGGTTTGGATAATATTGAAAATATCAATACAGCTCTTGATCACAAGGATTCGTCGATTGTTTCTACTATTGGTGGCGATGTTGGTCAAATACTTAATGCACTTATTGAAGCTGTTGGTCCTGCTACATCGACTTTGGTTAAATTATCTGTAATTCCGTTACCGGAAGTGGCTAAATATTTATTAAATCGTTTGACTATGGTAGTAGATTTAATCGTACAGGCAGTACCTGAATTGATTTTAACTATTGATCCTGTTGAAAGAAGGGGGTTTGAATATCACAACGGTGTTGGATTCACAGTTTTTAAGAAAGGATCTGTCACTGAATTAGGACGTGGTGGCAGATATTCAGCAAATGGTGAAAGTGCTGTTGGGGCAACTTTGTTTATGAATACGGTACAAAACGTAATACCACATCAGATAAAAAATCGTCGTGTTTTTATACCTATTGGAACATCTATTGATATATGTAGATCCTTGAGGTCTGAAGGCTGGGTAACAATAGCTGGTTTAGAACAAGTTGATGATGATAAAAGAGAAGCTATGCGTATGTCATGTAGTCATTTTTTACTAAATGGTCTAGTAACTAAAATTAATTAGGAAAATTATGAGCAATGTTACTGTTGTTGGAACTCAATGGGGCGATGAAGGTAAGGGTAAAATAGTTGACTGGCTTTCTGAAAGTGCTGATGTGGTAGTTCGTTTTCAAGGTGGGCATAATGCTGGTCATACTTTAGTAATTGATGGTACTATATACAAACTTTCATTATTACCTTCAGGCGTCGTTCGTGGAAAACTTTCAATTATCGGTAATGGTGTAGTTGTTGATCCTTGGGCATTACTTGATGAAATTGATCGTGTCATTGAGCAAGGTATAAATATTACTACTGATATTCTTAAATTAGCTGAAAATGCTACATTAGTTTTGCCGTTACATGGTTATCTAGACAGAGTGAGAGAAAAGACATATGGAACTTCAAAAATTGGCACTACCGGTCGTGGTATTGGTCCTGCTTACGAAGATAAAGTAGCGCGTCGCGCTATTAGGATCTGTGACCTTGAAGATGATGTTGTTCTTGAGTATAAAATCGAGCGATTACTCGAACACCATAATACATTATTGCATGGTCTTAATATGAAAGAAATAGACGGTCAAGATCTATTTAAGAAATTGAAAGATGTTGCGCCTCGTATTTTACAATATTCTGATGTTGTTTGGCTAAGATTAGAAGAAGCATGTAAGTCAGGTAAGCGAATTTTATTTGAGGGTGCGCAGGGCGCTATGCTTGATGTAGATCACGGGACTTATCCGTTTGTTACATCTTCGAACACTATAGCTGGACAAGTGGCTTCAGGAGCTGGAATCGGATTAGGAAAGATCGACTATATTTTAGGAGTCTGCAAGGCTTATACGACTCGTGTTGGAGCAGGTCCATTTCCAACTGAACTTAATAATGATATAGGAGATTTGATAAGTACTCGTGGTAATGAATTTGGCACAGTTACAGGACGTCGTCGTCGATGTGGTTGGTTAGACATTGTATCTGTTCGCCAGGCTGTAAAAGTTGGTGGAATTAATGGTATTGCTTTGACCAAACTAGATGTCTTTGATAAATTTGATGAACTTAAAGTTTGCACGGGCTATCGTTCTGATGGCATTACGTTACAATATCTACCAGCTTCGATGTCGCGTCAAGCTAATATAGAACCAATTTACGAAACCATTAAGGGATGGAAAGAAAATACAAATGGTTTGTGTTCTTGGTCACAATTGCCAGTAGAAATGATTAAATATGTGCGATACATTGAAGAATTAATTGAAGCTCCTATTGATTTATTATCAACAGGTCCAAAACGAGAAGATACTATTATGATCCATAATCCATTTACTAAAAGCAGTGCTTTAAATTCAGAAATAATAATTTCATAATATAATTTATTATTGACAACCATCAAAATAATTCTTTTAAATGTTATTAGACTCATTGCAGAATATTAATTCCAAACTACTTTTGGCAGATTGACTAATTTAACAGTTCCGATGTATAAACTGCGGTTTTGTATTCTTAGTGGCACATTGATAATTTTCGCCACATCTTTATCAGATTGTATTTGAAAATTTAATTCGCGTATATATATTGAGAATAAATTTTTTAAATTTATGATAGATAAAACTTTTTTCAAAACCACGAATTTCACAATTGCTTGACAGTATTGGCTGTAAATTACTGTCGAGAGCTGAAGTACATTTACATGCTAGACTCAATGGTGACCAATCTATTATAAAATCAAATCTTTAGTGTTCCACCATTATTACTCTAAACAGACAAAGCATGAGACATTGGATTATTACCTAAAATACCATTCAAATGTACATTTATATGAACTGATTTTATATGAACTGATTTAATTAAAGGATTAATGTTGTTAAATAAGAAGATAAATTCAAAGCTTTTGATATGTCTATATTTTCAACATCAATATTTATGATCCAACTTGCTATGTTGTGATTAACTAATTCATTTGCTATATGATTTATTTGAATATTTAATCTGTTTATACATATTGGCAATTCTGTTGCTATTTTCAGATCTGACAAATCAAACAAGATTTCATTGAATTTTGTCTATTGAACCATAGATCTACAGATGTCTTTTCTGTAGAAAAAATGACAGGATTCCTTCCATTAATAGTTAGAATATGTTGCTCATTTTCTGTTTTTAAATGAATGTGTTGAGGATCAAAAATTGACATGGAAGACAGTCAATGGCGGACCTTGCTAAATGTTGTTGGATGAATCAGTTATATTTGGTGATAGTAATGTCATGATAATACGAAATGGAAAACCTGTTATTGTTGGCTTATCTGTGGAAATTATTGTACCAATCGCTGACTGTTCAGCAATCAAATCATGAAGTATATTTTGAAGTGTCGTAGTTAAAATAGCGATACCACAAACAGTATCCACCAACTAAAACAAATAAAAAACTAAATACAATTAAAAGAAGATGTAAGATTCTCGATGATCTAAAATCTACATTTGGCATATCTTAAAAAATAAGTGCCTCATCCTGTACTAGAATGAAAAATAGCCAAACTTATTAAAACAAAACACGTAAATGTATTCTTATTTAATAACATTATAAATCTTAATTTTTATGAAAAAAATTTTTGTGATCCTTAAAATACTGATGAATCACACAATCTTATTGTAACATATTAAGAAATTTAATCAGAAAGATTTTATTAAATAATATGGAACTTCTAATTTTAAGTAGTCTTCATTAATAATATTTGTTTTGTGAAACGTAATTCAATAATGACATTGTGAACAAAACGAAAAACAAAGATGTTTTTAATATTTGTGTCCTAATAAAACTATATTGTGCCAAA
>JAITNJ010000010.1 GCA_031290545.1 Rhodospirillaceae bacterium
TGACCAAACCACACCAAAACGATCTGTTATTCTGCTATGAGCCCCAGGACCAATACCAAGATAATCATTACCCTCCCAGCATAGCAAATTGTGAAGACATTTTGCATTAGGTAATGCAACATTAGAAACTATTATTATAAAAGTTAAGTTTTTATAACCTATATAATAATAGTTTATGTATGTGATATAATTACGCTAGCTAAAAAGATCCATGTCTTTATTGAAATTTAGGAAAATAAACGTGTATCATATTATCTCTACTTTTCTTGAAAGTCTTACTCTTTTGTTACCTATAGTAAACCCATTAGGTACATCACCGATATTTTATAGTTTAACCAGTGCAACAACCAGTAAGTTTCGTGCGATCTTAGCACGGCGTATTGCTATTTACGGATTAATAATTATGGTTGTTTGTATGTTATTTGGATCTCAAATATTAAATGCTCTTGGTCTTACAATTGCTCCAGTGCGAATAGCAGGAGGATTAATATTAATTGCTGTAGGATGGAATTTGTTACACCAAAACAATGCTAGTAATAAAAATGAAAAACATCTTTCAGATGAAATTTTGCGTAAACGAACATTTTCACCACTGACCCTACCTATTACAACAGGTCCTGGCACAATTGCAGTAACACTTGCTTTTGGCGCTAAAGTCGCCGATTCAAAAGATTTTTTGTTAGAAGAATATATTGGAGCATTACTTGGCATTAGTGTCGTTGCTATTTCAATATATTTGTGCTATCGATTTGTCGATCGTCTTATGTCTGCATTAGGAGAAGTTGGTAGTGAAGTGATTGTAAGTTTATCTGCTTTTATTTTGCTTTGTATAAGCGTTCAGATAATTTGCAGTGGATATAGTGCGCTATAAATTTCAATTAATGCAGATCTTTTGGATCTACATTCCAAAATCGCAAACATACCTTGTTGTCTTCTGAATCGATAATACCTAGGTGGCCAGTGTGCATTTTGAAGCTATCTTGTTGCATTGAAGGTGGTAATATTGCCCTTGGTAAAAATCGTAAAATACCGTTACTACTAATTACCAGCGGTCTTTGATGACGTGTTAAGTGTTCAATTACAAAATCGTCAATATCATTTTTAATATCAGTTTGCTGACTACCCCAAATGGAATCTTTTGGCCAAACATCTGTCACATTCCAAGAATTAATCGCATCTTCTGCCCGCTTACCGCCATCATAAATAATTTCGTCGTTACTACGTCCAGCCCATTTTCCATAATCCAGTTCATCAAGGCGTGAATCTATGATTGGTGATATCAATTCTAAAGCTTGTGATATTATTTGGGCAAAACGCCTTGTTCTTATTAATGATGCTGTATAAATAACATCTGGAACTAGTGAAATACGTCTAAGAGTATCTGCTACAACTAATGCTTGTTCCATACCACTTTTAACTAATGGCAAATCAGTTTCACGACCAATCCAGACAACCTTATCTGATGGATTAAAAGTGTTACCGTGTCTTGCAAAAATAATTTCCATTATTTAACCAATTCACCTTCACGAGCAATTATTGATTCAATAAATGGAACATCTTCTGGAGAATCGACTGAGCCATGAGTTCTTCCGCAATAATCAACTACAACAACTTTGATTGGTATATCATTTTCTAAAGCACGTAACTGCTCTAACTGTTCTACAGATTCCAATGGCGATTGATCAAGATTCGAAAGTTTATCAAGAGTATCACAAGAATATCCATAAATTCCAATATGTCGATATATTGGAGACATAGAGTCATCACACAAGAAAGAACGGGTATAGGGAATAATTGCCTTTGAAAAATAAAGGGCATGCCCTGATTTATTTATAGTAACAAATGTTCCACTTGTTGGGCTTTGTTTTTTTAAAAGCTTGATCTGACAAATCTGTGACCATGTACATTGTACAGCAGCTGTTACCATTTTTGTTTTCGTATGAATTTCATCAACTAAACATTGAACAATACCAGGAGGAGTAAGAACAGCATCTCCTTGCAAATTGATTACTACATCTGGCCGCTTTTTTATAAATTTTAACGTTTCATGTATACGATCGGTTCCTGTAGCACAATTAGTAGATGTCAAAATAGCATTAGCGCCAAATGAACTAGCATGTTGAATAATTCGCTGATCATCAGTAGTAATATATATATCGCTTATTCCATTAACTGTCTTAGCAATATTAAAAACTCTCTCTAGTAAACTAATCCCGGTGATGAGAGTTAGAGGTTTTCCTGGGAAACGACGTGAATTGAATCTTGCAGGAATAATAATTACTATATCCATGAGATGACTATTATAATAAAATTAAAATCAATGTGTAGTTTTTGTGATATTTAATTGTATTAACATAACTATAATAAAAGCATAAATAAATGCGTCCTCAAAATCTTTACCAGATTTTCTCTCCAGTAACTACTCTTTCTGGAATTGGATCACGACTAGAATTACTAATTAAAAGAATTGCAGGGCCAAATGTCATCGATTTGCTATGGCATTTCCCGTATGCATTGAAAAATCGTTATTTTGTATCTAATATTTCTCGGTCATTAATTGGTAAAACTGTCATTGTTAAACTTCAAATAAATCAGCACTTACCATCAAAATCATCAAAAAGCCCATATCAAGTCATTTGTTCTAGCAAAACTCAAAATCTTACTTTAGGGTTTTTTCGTGCTAATGAGAATTGGATTAAAAAAATATTACCAATTGGTAGAGAAAGAATCGTTAGTGGCAAGATAGAAATGTTCAATAATAGTCTTCAGATCATTCATCCAGAATATATAGTACTTCCAGATCACGAAATATTGACAATCGAGGCAATTTATCCATTAACAACTGGTTTATCAGGAAAAGTCATACAAAAGGCAATTAATAGTGCGATCGAACTCATTACTCCACTACCAGAATGGATTGATAGTGATTACCTACATGATCAAAATTGGTTAGCTTGGCATGACGCATTGCGCCTTGTCCACAAACCAACTAATGAAAAAGATCTATCATCAATGTCATTAGCCAGACAACGACTAGCTTATGATGAACTGTTAGCAAATCAACTGGCATTAACTTTGAATCAAGCTAATTTACATAAACAAGCTAATTTACGTAAAGAAATTAGGAATGTTCCAACTACTCTACGTAAAAAAATTATCAAGGCTTTGCCGTTTCGTTTAACTAAAGCACAAATTCGTGTTTTAAATGAAATTGATACAGATCTTTCAAGTTCATCATATATGTTTCGTCTATTACATGGAGATGTTGGATCAGGTAAAACCATTATAGCGTTACTGGCTATGGTTCATGCCGTTGAAAAAGGCTCTCAGGCAACATTAATGGCTCCAACTGAAATTCTTGCTCGTCAACATTTAAAAACAATAGAAAACCTAACTTCTACATTAGATCTAAAAATAGCGTTACTAACTAGACATATTATCGGTAATGCTAGAAAAAAAATTCTAAAATCCTTGTCTTGTGGTGATATTGACATTTTGATTGGTACTCATGCATTGCTTTCTGATGATGTAATTTTTCAAAATCTTACATTAGCTGTAATCGACGAACAGCACAGATTTGGAGTTCATCAACGCTTAAATCTTGTAGCTAAAGGCTTAAATGAAATCGATATATTAGTAATGACTGCAACTCCAATTCCAAGAACAATGATGTTAGCTATTTATGGCGATATGGATATCTCACATCTTGATGAAAAACCACCAGGACGCAAATCTATTGATACCAGAGTTCTTCCTATGACTCGTTTAGATAAAGTAATTGGTAGTCTAATGCGTATCATCAAAGAAGGAGCTAAAGTATATTGGATCTGCCCATTGATTGAAGATTCAAAAAAATCCGATGCTGCCGCACTTTCCCGTCATCATGAATTAATCAAATATTTTGGCTCTAGAGTAGGGCTAATTCATGGAAAAATGAGTGCTAATGAGAAAGAAATAGCAATGTCTGATTTTTCTGGAGATAAACTTGATTTATTGGTTGCTACAACTGTAATAGAAGTAGGTATTAATGTTTTAACAGCAACAGTAATGGTTATTGAACATGCGCAACGATTTGGCTTAGCTCAATTACACCAATTACGTGGACGAATTGGGCGTAGTAATAAAAATTCAACATGCTTACTACTTTATGAAGAGCCTTTATCAGAAAGTGCTAGGACTAGACTAAACATTCTTAGGGATTCAGAAGATGGTTTTTATATTGCTGAGCAAGATATGAAATTGCGTGGATTTGGTGAACTATTAGGTACAAAACAGAGTGGTATGCCAGAGTTTCGTTTGGCAGATTTAACTAAACATACAGAATTATTAACTGAAGCACATAATCATGCTAAAGAAATTTTAAAAATAGATCCAAAATTACAACAACCAAGAGGACAGGCCATACGTATCCTTCTCTACTTGTTCGAACATGATGATGCAATAAAAAACCTTGATACAATTTATAATTAAATTCTGGTGGGGGCGAAGGGACTTGAACCCATAAATCCAAAGGACGAGAGATTTTAAGTCTCTTGCGTTTACCAATTTCGCCACGCCCCCATCTCTTATAAAATAGCGTAATTAATCATTTTATATATGAGTTATTAACAGTTTTAAATCTAGATAACAACAAGAACATTTCAACGTTAATTAGAATAAAACATATAACATTTAAATATGACAATAGATTTAATAAAAAGACATTCTCGTTAGAATAAATATCAAAGATGTTATATTTAAGATCTAAATTTTCAACAGATTTATGTTACATATATATAAAAATCACTATAAACAGTAGTTAACTGATTTTTGAAATTCTTTCATAGTATGAACGCCTATTAATGCTCGTTTTTAACGACTTTGCTTTTTATAACAAATCAAAAAACTTTGTATCCATCACTACAAAATTAAAACAATTGTATGAATTTGCTACATTATCCAAAAGAAACGGCTTTTTTAAAAAACTGTTTTTCTCCGATAGTTTTCCTCATTATAAAAATTTGATTTTTATAATTTATGAACTCTTCGTAGCCGTTTTTCGTTAAAATATCTTCTACAAAACTCTCAAGAGCATTGTTTGTCCTCCTTTTTTCTGACATAGTTTCTTATTATGAGTTCATTTGTCTTTTTTCTTTCTCCTCCCTTACACGATATAAAACGTGAAGCATTCACATTGCTCATATTGTAGCCGTCATAAAGTTTTCTTATAAGTGGCGTATCGTTATTTGACAGCATGAATAATATACCGCTATGATCAAGTTGTTTACAAAATGTAACTAATTCTTCGTGATCGTTTTGTCCAAAAACAGAGCTGTTATACGCGCTGAAAGTTTCGTGATATGGAGGGTCCAAATAAACAAAATCTCCATTTTTAGGTTTTATATCTAAAAATCCATTCTGAAATATATCTACATTTTTAAGAGACAAAGAGCATTTACGCAGATTATCAGAATCAACTATCTTTGGATCGTCATACCGTCCAATAGGAACATTAAAGATTCCAGATTTGTTGACACGATAAAGCCCATTATAGCAAGTTTTGTTTAGATATATAAAAATTGAGGCTATTTCTATAGGATCTTCCGTTTTAGATAATTTTGTACGCATTTTCATATAGTATTTTTTATTATGGCACTTTTTATGATATTCCAATCTAGATATCACTTCTTCAACATTATCTCGAATCATACAATAGGTTACAATTAGGTGAAAATTGATATCTGACAAATGAGATTTATTCTTACATATTTTCCAAAATAAAGCACCTCCTCCTACAAAAGGCTCAAAATAAGAATTGAAATCATCAGGAATTCTTTCTAGCAGATCTCCTATAATAGAACGCTTGCCTCCTGCCCACTTTACGAAAGGCCGAGCAGATTTTGAAATATCTGAAAATAAGTCCAATGGATTTAACAAAACAAACACCTATATGGTCCCTAATACCATCCTTTATCTAATGATATTATAGCATTTGTGTAAAAATGTAAGTTGATAACAATCATCAGCTTTTATGGGAAAGTTAGCCTTAGATGAAATAATAATTTGTAAAATTTCAATATATTTATGTTTATATGCATATTTATACTAAAAATATAATCGGACATTACATGTCTTTTTTCAAAAAGTGATGTTTTATCTAAGATAAAACAAACTAAGATAGTGTCATTTCTACTTCTTATAAAAATGAATTTATTTCAATTAATTAGAATTAGTGTAGTAAAATATAAGCTGTCATTTTTAATGATAGGTTATTGATGATTGAAATTCAAAATCTTGAAAAGATTTTTTATAATAAAAAAGCACAAACGATAGCTTTAAAAGATATTTCTTTATCGATCAATAAAAACGAAATATTTGGCATCATTGGACGTTCTGGTGCTGGTAAAAGCACTTTGTTGCGATGCGTTAATTTTCTTGAACGACCAACATCAGGTCGTATCATTGTTGATCATAAAGAGATTTCAGCGCTAAGCGGTGCAATATTACGAGAAGCTCGTCGTAATATCGGCATGATCTTTCAACATTTTAATCTGTTATCGTCTCGTACAGTATTTAACAACATTGCTCTTCCATTAGAATTAGTAGGAATAAATAAATCTGAGATTTTCAATAGAGTTAAATTTCTTCTTGAATTAGTCAATCTTTCTGATAAATGTGATTGTTACCCATTCGAACTTTCTGGAGGTCAAAAACAACGCGTAGGTATTGCTCGTGCTCTTGCATTAAAACCAAAAGTATTGCTTTGTGATGAAGCTACATCTTCACTTGATCCAGAAACCACTAAGTCAATTCTTACTTTATTACGTGATTTTGCTCATAACCTCGATCTAACTATTATGCTTATTACTCATGAAATACCAGTAATTAAAGAAATCTGTGATCGTGTAGCAGTTATCGATTCTGGAAAAATTGTTGAACAAGGTAATGTTGTTGATATTTTCACAACACCAAAATCAAAAATTACTCGTCGCTTCGTAAATGATCGTATGCTACCAGTAATTCTTCTTGAAAGTTTAAAACAACAACCTCCAGGAAATGCTGTTTTACGAATTGTTTTTGTGGGACCATCAACTAATACACCGGTAATTACTGAAGTAATACGTCGCTTTAATGTGCAATTAAATATTTTGCATGGAAATATAGAATATATTCAAGACATACCATGTGGAAATGTTGTTATTGAAGCGATGTGTCAATCACATGAATTACAGGCTGCAATTGATTATATGCGCATTAATAATCTTAGCGTGGAGATTTTAGGCTATGTCGACAACAATCATCGAACTACTGTTTGATGCTTTATTAGAGACAATATTAATGGTAGGTGCCTCTTCTATCTTGTCAGCATTGATTGGAATACCATTAGGTGTAATTTTAATGGTTACTTGCGAAAAGCAAATTTTAGAAAACAAATCGATTAACAGAATTTTAGGAACAGTAGTTAATGCTACTAGGTCAACACCATTCATTATTCTTTTAGTTGTTATTATTCCGTTTACTCGTATAATAGCCGGCACCTCAATAGGTACCATTGCTGCTATTGTACCGCTGACAATTGCTGCTATACCTTTTATTTCTCGCTTGGTAGAAGCTTCGTTAACTAAAGTTGATACCGGACTTATTGAAGCTGCTGAGGCGATGGGCGCGTCACCGTTACAAATCATAGTTAAAGTTTTACTTCCAGAAGCAAGATCAGGAATAGTTACAGATTTAACAACTACAGTGATAAATTTGATTGGCTATTCAGCTATGGCTGGCGTGGTAGGTGGTGGTGGTCTTGGTGATGTTGGTATTCGTTATGGCTATCAGCGTTTTTGTCTTGAAGTTATGATTTTAGTTGTAATAATACTTATAGTTCTCGTTCAGATAATTCAATCTTTTGGAGACTTTTTTGCTAAAAAACTTACAAAAAGATCCACTCGCAGTTAAGAGTATATTAGCAATATACTCTTAACATCAATTTTTTATCAACATAAGGTTCTAATAATGTCTCATAAATTAAAAGTAGCTATCGGCTTATCTTCTTTAATAATACTTAATGGTTGTACACACACTGCTATATTACCAACCGTACAAGTATTGCCTACCAATGGAAAATCTTTTGAATTATTTGCACAAGAAGATGAATACTGTAGACAATATACTAATAAATCACTTGAAGTAGTGGTTGATGAAGTTAATAAACAAGTTGTTACTGATGCTTTGATAACTACAGCCCTAGGTACCGGTTTAGGTGCTGCTATAGGTGGTAATGCTAAAGGTGCTGCAACTGGTGCTGCAACTGGTGCTGCAGTTGGAACAATTGCTGGCGCAGGATCTAGATCTAAGAATCAAAAGAGCATACAAGAACAGTTCAATAATATTTATTCAGCATGCATGTATGCCAAAGGTAATCAAATTGCTCAACCAGCTGTCAATGCCGTACAATCTCCTGTTTTGATGCAACAGCCACCTGTTGTTTATACCATACCACAACAACAAAATACTCAAACTTATATGTCTCAACCAGCACCTTCTGTTGATACAACTGGCAAGTAAAATATTTGTAGTGTTCATAAAATTTATAAATATTGATTACATATATCAGTTTCAGTAATAGTTTATCTTATTAATAATTTTTTTAATGATACTCGATGTGTATGTAGAACAATATGCTACTATGTAGAAAACAAGTATTGCATATCAATAACTTCTGAAGTATTTGCACATGAATATTGTAAAAAATATGCTAATAAATTAGTTTCTGGTAAATTTGATCCATGGCCCTATTCTTGGAATGAACCATATGGTATGTCAAAGAATAATGCTTATCAAATATGCATGTACAAAAAACACATCAATGAGAAATATGCCACCAATATAAAAGAGAGAACACACATATAAATGTGCTCTCTTCTTTTATTACACATAATAGTATATTTGTTTATTTAGGCCCAACAAATGATCTATTTGGACCAAATATTGGAGGTCTTGCTGGACCAATAGGTGGTCTTGCTGGACCAATAGGTGTAAGCTTACTACTGCTACTAGTAGTAGTAAGCTTATTAGCTTTACCAAAGCTATAAGATAATCCAATCAT
>JAITNJ010000021.1 GCA_031290545.1 Rhodospirillaceae bacterium
GAAAAACCACCGATCGAACCTTCTTCAATTGTGATAAATATTGCGTGATTCGATATTAGAAGACGAATTAAATCTTCATCTAACGGTTTAGAGAAACGAGCGTCTGCAACTGTTATTGATATATCATTTTTTTCTAATTCATCGGCAGCGATCAGGCATTCATTAAGTCTGGTCCCAAGAGAAAGTATAGCTACTGTAGTTCCATTTCGAATGATACGGCCCTTGCCTATAGGTAGGATCGTACCGCGTTGAGGCAATTTGATGCCAACGCAGTTGCCGCGTGGATATCTAAAAGCTGACGGAAGATCGTTTATAGAAATTGCAGTTACTATCATATGCATTAACTCAACTTCATCTGCTGGAGACATTAATACAATATTTGGAAGACAGCCTAGAAATGCTAAATCAAAACTACCAGCATGTGTTGCTCCATCGGCGCCGACAAGACCTGCACGATCAATTGCAAAACGTACTGGTAAATGTTGTAACACTACATCATTAATTATTTGATCGTAACCACGCTGTAGAAATGTAGAATAAAGTGCGCAGAACGGTTTTAAGCCCTCGCTAGCAAGTCCAGCTGCAAATGTCACAGCATGTTGCTCAGCAATTCCAACATCGAAAAAACGGTTTGGATATACTTCCTTGAACTTATCTAGCCCAGTTCCTGTTGCCATAGCTGCAGTTATTGCAACAATCTTCTCATCATGGTGAGCTTCTTGTAATAATGTGTTGGCAAATATTGATGTATAAGATGGAGTAATTATATCTTTATCGATCATCATTCCAGTTTTTACATCAAATTTGGTAACACCATGATATTTATCAGGTGCTTTTTCAGCTGGAGCATAACCGTATCCCTTTTTGGTGATTACATGAATAATGATTGGCTCCTTATTAGGAACATCACGCACGTTCTTTAGTACTGGAATTAGATATTTTAAGTTATGTCCGTCTACAGGACCAATATAATAAAAACCCAATTCTTCGAACATAGTACCGCCTGTTATTATACCACGAGCATATTCTTCAAATTGATGAATTATTTGTTTTAAAGATGAAGGAAATATTGAAGTTATATTTTTTATTAAGTATCGTAATGATCGATAAGATTTTGATGATATAAGTCTTGATAGATAATTACTCATTGCGCCAACTGGAGGCGCAATTGACATATCGTTGTTATTTAAAATTACTATCAGACTTGAACGCATAGAACCTGCATTATTTAAAGCTTCATAAGCCATACCAGCGCTTATTGCTCCATCACCAATAATTGCTACTACATGATTAGAAGCGCCCTTTAAATCGCGACCTATTGACATACCTAATCCGGCTGAAATGCTGGTTGATGAATGTCCACCACCAAAAGAATCATAGATGCTTTCAGAACGCTTAGTAAATCCAGATAATCCATTAGCTTGACGCAATGTATGCATTTTTTCGCGTCGACCGGTTAAAATCTTGTGAGGATAAGATTGATGTCCAACATCCCAAATTAGTCGATCTTCAGGTGTTGCAAAAACATGATGTAATGCTACAGTTAATTCAACTACTCCGAGACTGGCACCAAGGTGTCCTCCTGTTGAGGAAACTGACTTAATCATGTAGTCGCGTACTTCACCTGCTAATTGTATCAAATCACTCAAACTCATTTCTCGAATGTCTGATGGATTGTGAATGTTGTTTAACAAAGACATGTTATTCAATTTATTATAATTTACGAGTTATAATAAAATTAGCCACCTCTCGAAGAAGATCGGCGCTATTGTCAAAGCAATCTAAATGATTAATAGCTTGTTTTGATAGTGTTTCTGCTTGAGAACGGGCATGATTGGCTCCTAATAAAGAAACAAATGTTGACTTGCATGCATTTGTATCTTTGCGTAATTTCTTACCAACCCCTTGTTGGTTACCTTCAATATCAAGCAGATCATCGGTAATTTGAAATGCTAAGCCCAAATCATGAGCATAAGCTCGAAGTGATTGACGTAATTTACATGGTGCTTTACCAAGAATAGCACCAGCTTCGCACGAGAAATTTATTAGACATCCTGTTTTCATATTTTGCAACATTGTAATTGTTTGATCATTCAATTTATTGATCATCATATCAAGCATTTGTCCGCCTACCATACCATGTTCACCAGAAGCAATAGTTAATTCTAAGATTAATTCACAACGAACATTAGGATCTGGATGAGTACAAGGCTTTGCTATAATTTCAAAAGCTTTGATCAGCAAAGCGTTTCCAGCCAAAATTGCAGTGGCTTCATTAAATTTTTTGTGGCAAGTAAGTCGACCTCGTCTCAAATCATCATTGTCCATAGCCGGCAAATCATCATGTATTAGTGAATAACAATGAACCATTTCAACGGCGACAGCAACACGCATTGCTATTTCTTCTGGAATATGAAACAAATTGGATGTTTGTAGCACAAAAAATGGCCGTAGTCTTTTTCCACCTTCTAATGTCGAATATCGCATAGCTTCAATAAGGTAATTTTCTGACCCTTCGATTAATGGTAACAAATGATTAAGTTCAGCATTGATTGCATTAACAGTATAATCGAGAGCTTTTTTCAATAAACTCATGATGATTTGTAATGTTTAGCTGGTACTGTATTGTTTAGTAGAAACGGCATTACCATCAGAATCTGACACAATAATCTCAATGTGAGTTTTAGCTTCAGCTAATTTGCTTTCGCAATGACGCTTTAAAGCGATGCCGCGAGTATAAATATCAATTGCTTCATCAAGCTTACTTCCGCCATCTTCCAATTTACGAACGATACGTTCTAATTCAGCAAGAGAATCTTCAAAACTCATTTCAGCAATTTTTTTGTTGCATATTTCCATTAAGATATTATCTCCTTAGATTATTATGATTATTGTACAAAATGGCATACATAACATTGATTATGTAATACCTAGCAAAATAATCTAAACATGATTTATTGTTAACAAATCATACTAAAATATTATCAACTATTATTAAATGTTTAGATGTTAAATCGAAAAGCGAATTTTATGTAATATTATATAAATATAAAAAAGTTTATTTTAACATTAGGTGTAAATGATGAAAAAAAGGCTGGATCAATTGCTTATTGATCGTGGTTTTACTAAAACTAGAAGTAGAGCGCAAGCATTAATAATGGCTGGATTGGTGTTTTCTGAAGGAAGGTGTCTTAATAAGGCTGGTTTGATACTTGATGAGAAAATTATCATCGAATTACGCGGTAAAGATCATCAATGGGTGTCACGTGGTGGTTTAAAACTGATTAAAGCCATTGAAACTTTCAATATTGATCCAACTGGATTTACAGTAATTGATGTTGGTTCATCGACCGGAGGTTTTACTGATGTATTGATAAAACACGGTGCAACAAAAATATATGCTGTTGATGTTGGATATGGCCAATTGGCTTGGAAACTTCGTAATGATCCTAGAGTTATAGTGTTGGAACGAACTAATGCTCGATATTTATCAACAAAACTAATTACTGAACCAGTTGATATGGTGGTTTGTGATGCTAGCTTTATTAGTATCGAAGTAATATTACCAGCCGCACTCTCTTTGACTAAATCACAAGCTTGGCTGATTGCATTAATTAAACCACAATTTGAAGTAGGTAAGGGTTATGTTAGTAAATATGGTTTAGTAAGAGATTCTAAACTTCATATTGAGGTTTGTGAACGTATTGATCGTTGGCTTAGTAATTTTCTTAACTGGACAGTATTAGGAATTATTGAAAGCCCAATTATTGGCCATAGGGGTAATAAAGAATTTTTGATAGCTGGGCAAAAATTGGTAAATTCAACTATTTAATTATTAATAACTATCTAATAATTAATGATTAGATAGTTATTATATTTATTACAAAATTAGATTATGAATATGTTTGTTATTTTAATTCTACAGGCATCATTAGCAATTTTTGTGAATTCGACGTCACATCTAAACCAACAATTGTTTTTAAACATGATATTAATCTGAGTAAACGAGTTTCAAGTGTGAAAGCTCTGATCAAATCTTCTGGTAATTGTCCATGTATCATATCCATTAGATATTCTAATGATTTTTTAGTACTTGGAAATTGCACTAGATTAATTGGTGTTTGAGATGACGAATTAGTTAGTTCGCGAATATGTTTTATGGCTACATCATAACCACCTGTCTGATCGATTAATCCAATACGCATAGCTTCGTTTCCTGACCAAATACGTCCTCTTGCTATTTTGTCCATATCTTTAGATTTTAATTTGCGCGCATGTTGAACTTTTTGTAAGAAATCGTTGTAAATAAAATCTAGAATGGCATTCATTCGATCACGTTCTGTTGATGAAAAACTACTGTTATTGCTCAATAATGTAGAATTCTTACCTGTATGAATTTCATCCCAAGATATACCAAGTTTCTTCCAGAAATCAACAAGTACAATCTTACCCATAAAGACACCGATTGAACCTGTGATAGTACCTGGTTCGGCAATAATTCGATCTGCTGCCATAGCAACGAAATAACCACCAGAAGCAGCAACATCACCCATTGAGACAATTACAGGTTTGCCAGCAGCTCTAGCATTACCAACTTCACGCCAGATTGAATCTGACGCACTATAAGATCCTCCAGGGCTATTTATTCGAAATAATATTGCTTTGACTTCGGAGTCTTTGATAGCGTCTCTAAATGCTTTGATGATTCTTTTAGATGACATTACATTTTCATTGGTTAATTGGTTTTTAACTTCATCGTGTTGAACAATACCTGTTCCATAAATTAGAGCAACTTTTACAGCATTTGGTTCAATATCTAGCATTTTTTCATAGTTGCGTATGTCGACGAATTTAATGACTTCTTTGTTTAGTTCTTTTTCTATTTCATCCCAGTACGCTAAACGATCGATCAGACCACTATTTTTTGCTTCGTAAGCCAGTAAAGGCGCTCGATCAATTAACATCTTTACATGAGATGTTGATAAACTACGATTATTTGCAATACCAGCAATTGTCTGATTAGACCAAGAGTCGAGAATCATTTTCAACGATTCTCGACTCTCTTTGGTAAATTGCTTTTTCATCAAAGGTTCAATAGCTGATTTATATTCATGTCTAGCCATGAAATCGGCCTTTATTCCCAACATATCTAAAGTGTCTTTGAAAAATGGACTTTCTGTAATAAAACCAGTCAATCCTACAATACCAGATGGTTGTATCCAAATTTCTTGAAAGGCTGAAGCGAGGTAATAATTTATCGTACCATTGCTATTTTCCTCGAAACCAGATGAGTAAAAAATAGTGCGTTTATTTGATTTGCGAAATGCTTGAATGGCATCTCGAATCTCTTGAGATTTGGTAATACTAATTGGTACGCTATCTATACGCGCTACTAAAGCAGTTACTTTAGGATCTCGAGATGCTCTATCCAATGTTTCGATCAAATTTTTTAACACATAAGCATCATTTTGGTTTAATTGTGTAATTAAACCAGTAGATTCTGTTTCTAATACACCTTTATTTAAATTTAACATCAAGACCATTTGATTTGGTAATGATTGTTTTTTCATGGCAACGACAGTTCCAAAACCAGATATTAATAATACTAGACCTCCTATAATTGCAAGTATTATAAAAATGATACGACCAAACAGTCGCATGATTGAATCTCCTGATTACTGTGAATTATCAATAACTATAAAAAAGAAAGTCTAATACGTTAAAATTGAAAGATCGCTAGTTAAAATTATATCACTACTGTATTGTTGATTTATAATCATGTAATTTCAATTTATGACATCGTAGTTTATATATAATGAAAGATAAATTCTAATTCTACTTAAATATATCAATGTATACATAAGTAAGTGCGTCGATTTACTATGAATTTATTGTAAAATTAATATTTTGACTTTTATGTAATGTATTTATTTCTACATACACTAATCTATAATTAATCCGATCAATAGATTTTAATATATCAATATTTATTTTGAAATAAAATCACATAAGGAAATAAATTTAATGAAGATTAATTTTGTCAAAAATACATTACCAACAGATGGTGCTCTTGTTGTTGGTATTCTTGATAATCGCATATTAACACCAACTGCGCAATTGATTAATAAACAGACTTCAGGAATGATCAATAGAGTCATGATGAACAGTAGGTTTGAAGGTAAAAGGGATCAATTTTTACTATTATCATATCCAACAGGTTTAGAAGTTCAACATTTATTGTTGATTGGGTTAGGTAAGGCTGAATCTTTTGATGTTTTAGCGTCACATACATTTGGTGGAAATATTGTAGCGCAGTTACTTAATGTCGGTGATAAAGTAGTAACCATAGCTGTTGATGATGTTGAGGGTGTGCCAATATGTGAGGAAGAATTAGCTGCTAATATTGCTTTTGGTGCTAAATTACGATCTTATCGTTTTGATAAATATCGAACTAAAGAAAAAATAGAAGAAAAACCAAGTATTGAGAAGTTGGTTATATGTCTTACTAATCATGTAATCGCAAAGCGTTTGTATACAACTCTTGATTGTATTGCTGAAGGTGTGTTCTTGACTCGCAATCTGGTGTCTGAACCAGCAAATATTATTTATCCTGAAAGTTTAGCTAATCAAGCAAAAGCTTTGACTGAACTCGGAGTTGTTGTTGAAGTGTTTGGTAAAAATTCAATGAAAAAATTTGGTATGGGTGCTTTGTTAGGTGTTGGTCATGGTAGTGAACGAGAATCGCAATTAGTTGTTATGCAATGGATTGGAAATAGAGATCAAACAAAAAGTCCCGTTGCTTTCATTGGTAAGGGGGTAACATTTGATTCTGGAGGTATTTCTATAAAGCCTGCAAATGGTATGGAAGAAATGAAAAGTGATATGGCCGGATCAGCCGTTATAATTGGTTTGATGAAAACATTAGCTTTACGAAAAGCTAAAACAAGCGCAATTGGTGTTATTGGTCTTGTTGAAAATATGCTGTCTGGTACAGCACAGCGGCCAGGTGATGTTATTACTACTATGTCTGGTCAAACAGTTGAGGTAATCAATACAGACGCTGAAGGACGTTTAGTTCTTGCCGATGTTCTTTGGTATACACAAAATCGTTTTAATCCACAAATTATGATCGATCTGGCGACTCTGACTGGAGCTATAGTTATTTCATTAGGAGATCATTATGCAGGGTTATTTGCTAATGATAATGATCTGGCGACTAAATTATTAATTGCAGGAAAGCATGTTAATGAACTTTTATGGCAAATGCCACTCGATGAGTTTTATGATGATAAGATCAAATCTGACATTGCTGATATGAAGAATACTGGAGATCGTGAAGGTAGTAGCATTACTGCAGCAATGTTTTTAAAACGTTTTGTTAAAAATACTAAGTGGGCTCATCTTGATATTGCTGGTGTAACTTGGTCAAAAAGTGATAAAGCGATAACACCTAAGGGAGCGACTGCGTTTGGAGTACGTCTGTTGGATTGTCTAATTTCAGAAAATTATGAAAATAAATGATGTTTTGTTATTTTATAAAGTTGATTTGTTGAATGTTCAGATATTTTTTGTCTAATAAAATAAATAGATACATGATTTTTAGTGAAATTAAGCAATATTATTTGTTAATTATTTTATCTTAAAAAGAATTGTTTAATTAAAAATTAACTAACTTAATTATTATAAAATATGAATGATTGAAATTTCATTTTTACGTCTTACTAATAATTTACCTAAAATATAAAATCAGTAGTACTTTAATTGATTCTATGATCGCTCAATGAAATGAATATATTTTTATATGATATCTAGTATAGGATTTTACAATTTGAAAAAAACAACACTTGAGCGAGCTTTATTGCAATTACTCAAAAAGATTTTACAAATGAATGAACGTGTTGTAATCATGACTGGATCAAAAGAACGTGTCGATTTTTTAGATCAATTACTATGGACAAGTGATGCTAATTCTTGGATTCCTCACGGAACGTCATGTGACGAGGAAATTGATTGTCAGCCAATTTATTTAACAGATGAAGATGAAAACCCTAATAATGCTACAATTCTTTTACTCATTGACGGAGCAGTTTCTTGTAAATTAATGGATTTTTCTCGCTGTTTGATTTTGTTTGACGGAAAAGATGAAAACGTTTTACAAATGCAAAGAATTTTTTGGAAAAAATGGAAAAATCCTGGAGTAAATTTTATTTATTATCAACAGAATGATCACGGTGCTTGGCAAGAAAAAATATTGTAAATATTGTTTCATTTTAGCAATACTAAAATTATTAAATGTTTGACTATACTTCAATTTATTTATTAGTAATTATTATTAATACAGATCTCATAATGTACTATTATCCATCATAATCGCTTCAAAATTTTAAGATTATGGTGAATTTCATTGCTCAATTTGATAGGAGAGCAATTATTCTTCTGCTTCTGATAATAGTTTAGTGATTTTTTTATTTTGTATAAAAGTTATTTTGTCAATTGATTCTTTGTAAAATTCAAAATCAATCATGAGAAGTTGTAGTTCTGTCTGTTTTTTCTTAATCTTTCTATATGATGTTCGATTCTTTGAAGATTCTTTGTTTGGTGGTAAAAGTTTTTTGTAATTTATTAGAAACTGATTTATTTTTTCTTTTAGAAATTGCATTTTTGTTAAAAAATTGTTGTTTGTATTTGTTAATATCACCATCGAAAATCAATACTTGACCATTTTCTACTATCCATAGTTTATCAGCTACCAATTCAATTAAATTTAGATCATGACTTATTATTAAGATTGATCCAGTATAGGCGTGCCGTTACTAAAGCTTTTCTACTTTCTTCAATATCTAGATGATTAGTTGGTTCATCTAAGATTATCATATTAGGTATATTGTTACTCATTAAAGCAAATAATAGTCGCGATTTTCACCACCTGATAAATTATCTAACTGACATTGGCACGATTCTGACTAATTCCAAATCGCCCTAATTGAGGTCTCACTTTTGATTCAGAATCTTGCTGCATTATTGATTTCATATGATCAGATCGGA
>JAITNJ010000003.1 GCA_031290545.1 Rhodospirillaceae bacterium
AGGAATCAAGCAATATGCTTCAAATGCTTTCGATATTTGTATAACTAATCCGCTAGATGCGATTGGATGGGTTTTGCGCGAGATGACGTGTTTACCTCACAATAAAGTTGTTGGTATGGCAGGTATTCTTGATTCAGCTCGCTTTCGTTATTTTTTATCTGAAGAGTTCAAAGTTTCAGTAGAAGATATTACTGCTTTTGTATTAGGCGGTCATGGAGATACTATGGTGCCATTAATTCGTTATTCTACTGTTGCTGGTATTCCATTGCCAGATTTAATTAAGTCAGGATGGACGACTAAGGAAAGAATAGATCAAATTATTCAGAGAACGCGTGATGGTGGTGCTGAAATTGTAGATCTTTTAAAGACAGGATCAGCTTTTTATGCACCTGCCACAGCTGCTGTTTCAATTGTCGAGGCATATCTCAAAAATAAACGACGTGTATTACCTGTAGCAGCTTGGGTTAATGGACAATATGCTTTAAACGGTATTTATGTTGGTGTTCCTGTTGTTATTGGTGCCAATGGTGTTGAAAAAGTCATTGAGATTGATCTAAATGATGAAGAAAAGGCTGCTTTTGCTAAATCTGTTGAATCTGTTCAGGTATTGATTAATAAATCAATGGAATTAATACAAAATTAATTTTGAGCATGATTATTAGATCGATTTGTTTATAACAAGAATACAAATAGTTCATAGTGTTCATTTCAAAACCAATTAGGATATAAAGAAGCGAAGATTTAATGAATATTCACGAATATCAAGCAAAAAAACTGCTGAAAAAATATGGTGTAGAAATTTTAAGAGGAAGCGTTGCTTATACTGTAGATGAAGCTGAACAAGTTGTTAGGAACTTGGGTGGGTCTTCTTGGGTAATAAAATCACAAATTCATGCAGGTGGTCGAGGTAAGGGTAAATTTAAAGATAAAGAAAACGAAACTGGTGGAATTCGTGTTGTAAAATCGATCAAAGAGGTTTGTGATAATACAAAATCTATGCTCGGACAGATTCTGATTACTAATCAAACAGGTGTAGTTGGCAAAAAGGTCAATTGTGTTTATATAGAAGAGGGATGCGATATTAAACGTGAACTTTACTTAGGTTTAATGATAGATCGTTCAACGAGTCGCATTACCGTTATTGCTTCAAAAGAAGGTGGTGTAGAGATCGAGGATGTTGCTGCAATTAATCCGGAAAAGATCATCAAGGTAGCGATCGATCCTGCGCAAGGATTTCAAAATTATTATGGTCGACGAGTTGCTTTCAATCTTGATTTAGAATATAAGCAAATAGACACAATGATTAAATTAATTGGCTCTCTTTATAGAGCATTTATTGAACTTGACGCATCGACAATTGAAATTAATCCATTAGTAGTGACTAGTACTAATGATATTATTGCTCTAGATGCGAAAATAAATTTCGATAATACTGCATTATTTCGTCATCACGAACTTGAAGAATTGAGAGATGAATCTGAAGAGAATCTTATTGAACTCGAAGCGTCACGATATGGTCTTAATTATATAAAACTAGATGGTCAAATTGGATGCATGGTCAATGGCGCTGGTCTTGCCATGGCTACTATGGATATTATAAAACTTTACGGCAGTAAACCTGCAAATTTTCTTGATGTTGGTGGTGGTGCTACAAAGGAACAAGTTATAAAGGCATTCAAATTAATTCTTTCTGATCCTGATGTTAAAGGCATTCTTATAAATATTTTCGGTGGTATTATGCGATGTGATCTTATTGCAGAGAGCATAATTGCTGGAGCTAAAGAAGTGAATAATATAGGTGTGCCATTGGTAATTCGTCTGGAGGGCACCAATATTGAACTAGGTAAAAAGATTTTTTTGCAGTCGAAATTACCTATTGTTGTTACTACTAATTTAGCTGATGCTGCTGAAAAGATAGTAAAAGCAGTAAAAAGGTATAGTAATGGCTATTCTTGTCAATAAGGATACCAGAGTAATATGCCAAGGTTTGACTGGAACTCAAGGTACTTTCCATTCTAAACAAGCTATAGATTATGGCACTAAGATGGTGTGTGGTGTTACTCCAGGAAAAGGAGGGCTTACACATCTCAATCTTCCGATATTTAATACTGTGATCGAAGCAAAGATTAAAACTAATGCTAATGCCAGTGTTATCTACGTACCAGCACCTTTTGCTGCCGACTCTATTCTAGAAGCGATTGATGCTGAGATTGAGCTGGTTGTCTGTATTACTGAAGGAATTCCAATAATTGATATGTTGACAGTAAGTCGTTCTTTAATTGGTTCAAAGACGCGTCTAATTGGACCAAATTGCCCAGGAGTGATCACTCCTGGCGAGTGTAAGATCGGCATTATGCCAAGTCATATTTATTCGAAGGGTAAAATTGGTATAGTTTCGCGATCTGGTACTATGACATATGAAGCAGTATCACAAATTACATCGGTTGGTCTTGGTCAAACTACTTGTATCGGTATTGGTGGCGATCCAGTTATTGGAACTAATTTTGTAGATGTTCTGGAATTATTTTTGTCAGATATAGAAACACAAGCGATTATCATGATCGGTGAAATTGGAGGTAATTCTGAAGAGGACGGCGCTACTTTAATTAAAACATCGAAAGTGAAAAAACCAGTTGTTGGTTTTGTTGCCGGAGTTACTGCGCCTCTTGGTCGTCACATGGGCCATGCAGGAGCGATCGTTTCTGGTAATAATGGAAGGGCTGGTGACAAAATCGAGGCAATGCTTAGTGCTGGAATTGTTGTTGTTAATAATCCTGCTTCGCTTGGTAGTACTATGCTTGCGCTTCTTCAAAGATAAAACTTTTTATAAATAATGTTATTTTTAGGAAAATTTATTCTTCTTGTGTCAATATGATGCAAAAAATTGGTATTCTACTTTTTTTGAATGATTGAGATTGTACAACATTACATGTCTAGTGTATTTGAAGAATTTTCATTATCTAGCAAACAATACGAATATTCTGTAAGTGAGATTTCTCATAAATTGAGACATACTATTGAACAAACTTATGCCATTGTGTCAGTGAGGGGAGAAATTTCTGGATTTAAATCACATCCAAATGGATATCTTTTCTTTTCTATTAAAGATAGTAAAGCAAAGCTAGAAGTTGTTTGTTGGAAAAATACGATTTCACAATTATTGAACTTTCCTGAAAATGGAAAGGAGATGGTTGTTACTGGTCATATAACAACCTATCCTTCTTGGTCTAGATACCAATTGGTGGCTGAACAATTGGTAGATGTTGGCTTAGGGCGTTTATTTGAACAATTAGAAAAATTAAAGAAACGCTTTCTTGATGAAGGTTTGTTTGATAAAGATCGAAAGAAAAAAATACCATTTTTACCAGAAGTAATTGGAGTTATTACGTCGTTAAATGGCGCAGTGTTCCACGATATTATGGATCGTTTGAAAGATAGATTTCCACGTTTAGTGTTGGTTTGGTCAGTGGAAGTTCAGGGTAAGAAAGCTACAAAACAAGTAGCAGAAGCAATTAATGGCTTTAATAAGATCAAGATCGGTAATAATATTCCTCGTCCTGATCTTTTGATTGTTGCTCGTGGAGGAGGATCACTAGAGGACTTGTGGGCATTTAATGAAGATGTAGTAGTTAGGGCAGCTGCAAACTCTAATATTCCTTTAATTTCGGCTATAGGTCATGAAACAGATTCTACGTTAATTGATTTTGTGGCTGATTTGCGAGCTCCTACTCCAACAGCAGCGGCAGAGAAAGCAGTTCCTGTGCGCTCTGAATTGGTATCACAGATTAATGAAGAAAATTATCGATTAATTCGCGCATTTAAATGTTTGTTTAACGAACGTCAAAATCTTTTAGACAGTCATTTTGAACGTTTAACCAAAGCTTTCCCTAATAATCTTATGTATTATCGTGCAAATTTTATTCAAATATCTGAAAGATTGAAACATCCACGCGAACAAATAGCTCAATATTGTTCTATTATTGAACGGAACGCAATGCGTCTTGATGTTGCTTTATCACGATCGATTGATAATTACAGTAATGATGTTAAACGAATTAGCTCTCTTCTGTATAGTTTTTCATATGAACAAGTGTTGAAGCGTGGATTTGTCCTAGTGCACTCTATTAACGGAAAATCTGTGACAATGGCTGAAACTTTACATCCGAAAGATCATTTGGTATTAACCTTTCATGGACAAAAGACTGTACATGTAAGTGTCAATAATGATCAAGGTAATTAATGCTTCAATATTTATCAACATAAACAAACAAGTCTGATAAGAAAAATAAATATTTTGGTTTTTATTATCATTCAAAAAAATATATTTTTGTCTTTCTAAATAATTCGTATGATGATGAAAGCTTTCTTATGCTAATGCAAGTACTAATACTAACAAGATTTTCATAACCCTATACTGTTTAGTGATTTTCGTAATAAAAATCTTTTTAGAAAAATACAGTACTCAACTTACACTAAGCGGCATCTGACTATTAACGCAAGCCATTTTAGCATATATCTCTTGCTTAATTGATTGTACTATAATTTATATAGATGATTTAGTATTAACTATTAATTTTAATTAAATAATACTTAGGTAGCAATTTTAATTACTTCATCTCTTCTAGGATAGAAGAATTTTATATTCAAACATTTTTAAATGATTTATTCTAAATTAAGAACGCTGATAAATGTCATTTTTACATTTAGTATATTAAAACAATGCGTAATTTCATTATGCGTCTATATACAAGTTTATCGTTGAATAAGGATATAATTAAAAAATTAATTGGCTGATTTGTTATAGTATGTAGCATATCGATCATATTGTTGTCTTGACATATGCAGAACTTATTCCTAAATACTAAAGTGATATTCTGTGATGTACAAATAATTAGATTACAGAATTGTTGTTTTTTGAACAATTTTTTTAACGGAGGCTATGAATGAGTTTCAGACCGCTTCATGACCGTGTTGTGGTCAAGCGTCTCGAGCAAGAAGAAAAGACTGCTGGTGGCATCATTATTCCAGATACGGCCAAAGAAAAACCATCTCAAGGTGAGGTAATAGCTGTTGGTCCTGGATCTCGTGGAGAGGATGGCAAGTTGGCAGCTCTCGATGTCAAGGTCGGGAATCGTGTATTGTTTGGCAAATGGTCAGGCACTGAGGTTAAGATTGACGGACAGGATCTGTTGATTATGAAAGAGTCTGACATTCTCGGTATCATCACCTAAAGCAAGGGATAGACAAAATGGTTGCGAAAGACGTTAAATTTGGTACTAACGCCCGTGCACGCTTGTTGCGCGGTGTTGACATACTTGCCGATGCGGTGAGGGTGACTTTGGGCCCTAAGGGTCGTAATGTAGTCATAGAAAAATCGTTCGGCGCTCCTCGTATCACCAAAGACGGAGTAACAGTTGCTAAGGAGATCGAACTTTCTGATAGATTTGAAAATCTTGGTGCACAAATGCTGCGTGAAGTTGCTTCTAAGACTGCCGATATGGCTGGTGATGGTACTACGACAGCGACTGTTCTGGCTCAATCAATCGTACGTGAAGGTGCCAAAGCTGTAGCTGCTGGTTTTAATCCAATGGATCTGAAACGTGGTATTGATCTAGCTGTTCAGACAGTAGTATTAGATGTTAAGAATCGCTCTAAGAAGGTTTCTGGTAATGCTGAAATTGCTCAAGTAGGCATAGTTTCGTCAAACGGTGACAGAGAAATTGGCGAGAAGATAGCCGAAGCTATGCAGAGAGTGGGTAATGAAGGTGTAATTACTGTTGAGGAAGCTAAGGGTCTTGATTTTGAATTGGACGTTGTTGAAGGCATGCAGTTCGATCGCGGTTATACATCTCCATATTTCATTACAAATGCAGAGAAGATGACTGTTGATCTAGAAAATCCTTATATACTTCTTCACGAAAAAAAGCTTTCTACTTTACAGCCTTTGCTTCCTGTTCTTGAGACCGTTGTTAAATCTGGACGTCCATTATTAATTATTGCTGAAGATGTTGAGGGTGAAGCTTTAGCTACTTTGGTAGTAAATAAATTGCGCGGTGGTCTAAAAGTAGCTGCCGTTAAGGCTCCAGGTTTTGGTGATCGTCGTAAAGCGATGCTCGAAGATATAGCTATTCTTATTTCAGGTCAGGTTATTTCAGAAGATTTGGGCATTAAGCTGGAAAACATTACAGTGGCTGATTTAGGTACAGCTAAACGTGTATCTATCACTAAAGAAAACACTATTATTGTTGATGGTGCCGGTGATAAAAAGAATATTGAGGCACGAATCAAGCAGATACGGGCTCAGATTGAGGAAACAACATCAGACTATGATCGTGAAAAATTACAAGAGCGTCAGGCTAAATTAGCTGGTGGTGTGGCTGTGATTAGAGTCGGTGGTAGTTCTGAAGTTGAAGTAAAAGAGCGTAAGGATCGCGTTGATGACGCGCTACATGCAACTCGCGCTGCAGTTGAAGAAGGCGTTGTCGCTGGTGGTGGCGTTGCTTTATTACATTCAATTAATTCTCTAAAATTAGTTAAATTTGAAAACGAAGATCAGAGAGTTGGTATTGACATTGTTCGTAGAGCTTTGGAGACTCCACTGCGTCAGATTGCTGAGAATGCTGGTAAGGATGGTGCTGTAGTGGCAAATAAGATCCTGGAGAGCAAAGATCCTAATTATGGTTTTGATGCTCAGAAAGGTGAATATACTAATTTAATTACTGCTGGTATTATTGATCCAACTAAAGTTGTTCGAACTGCTTTGCAGGACGCTGCTTCTGTAGCTAGTTTGTTGATTACAACTGAGGCGTTGGTGGCTGAAAAACCAGAAAAGAAAGCTACACCAGCTGTTGATCCAAACAGTATGGGAGACATGGATTACTAGGTTAGATTTTCTTTCTAGTTTTGTGTGGTAAATAATGGTCGTATCGTGAAGGTATGGCCATTATTTATTTAATATAAGTAATGTTTATAAAACAAATTGTTCTTTAAGATTAATAGCCGCAAATCTTATACGACGATCCTATATCAAGATGTATATGATCGCGATGTTCTAGGTTTCTGTTTGGTGTTATTACCACATTAAAGATCTTACAAGCACCTTTTGCTACTTCATGTAAAAAAGCACCTTTTGCGCCTTTATTATTCCAATCGTTTAGCACTGAAATATTAACCCCGTTGTTTAATTCAAATTCTGTAACATCGAGAGCAAGACCGAAAGAATGTTGAGATAATTGGTTGAGTCGTCCGCCAATTTTACCACGACAATTATAGCTTCCTGCATTAGACATTTTGCGCACTCTTTGACCTAGATTTCGTTGTGCTGCCGGTTGTACTATTTTTGTTTCAAAATCCCAGACGATTGTTGCTAAATGACAAGACATTAATGTCCTATGATTCCATTCTATAGCTGAATGATTAATACGAACTGTTTGCTTAATTCCACATCCTTCAGGAGTTGTCCAATCTTTTACCCGTTCATAATTAACATGAAGCCGATCGAGGGTTTTTAGGCAATCATCGATGGTAGTTTCTGGACTAATTTGTGGCAGTGTTAATGATTGCTGATCGGGTGTTGTTATAGAAGTGCATGAAGATAATGCACATGCTATCAAAATCCAGATTACAATTAAACTCAAAAAAATCTCTTTAGAAAAGACAAATATTATGCTCAATACTTGATATTGAGCTATTACACTATTTTTAATAAAAATAAACTTTTTCTAAAAATATTGATTGATAATCAACAAAACTATGTTTTTTTGATGTACTTAGCTGGATCGATTAATCCTGCTTCAGTAAATCCATTTAAGCGTAGTCTACAAGCATCGCAATGTCCGCAAGATAATCCATCTAATGTTGGATCGTAACAACTAGTAGTTAGAGTGTAATCAACACCTAGTTTTATGCCTGTTTTAATGATTTCTGCTTTTGAAAGTCCTATTAACGGTGTGTGAATAGTTAAATGTCGACCGTCAACTGCTGTCATTTTAATAGCTAAATTAGCCATTTTTTCAAAAGCGACAATAAAATCTGAACGACAATCTGGATACCCTGAATAATCGATCGCATTAACACCAATATAAATGTCTTGAACTTGTTCAGTTTCTGCAAGAGCTAAAGCAAAAGAAAGAAAAATCGTATTTCGCGCTGGCACATATGTAATTGGAATATCAGTTGATATTATTTCTCTATTCTTAGGCACTGCAAAATCAGCGGTCAACGCCGAGTTACCAAATAATCGTAAATCAACATCTATCACTGTATGACGCACTACGCCTAGAGTTTTGGCAACATAGGAAGCAGCCTTTAATTCATGAATGTGACGTTGTCCGTATCGAAATGATAGAGTTAATGGTAAGAAACCATTATTTTTAGCAATAGCTAGACACGTTGTTGAATCGAGACCGCCAGATAACAAAACAATAGCTTTAGGGTGATTAGACATAAAAGTTACTGTTTCATGCTAGATATGATTGTAGTAGTACTATATCCAGCCATAAGTTCTGCTAATATTATTTTGCCGCCCCATTTTTGAACTAGATCAGCGCCAATTATTTGATCTTTTTTGTAATCACCGCCCTTGATCAAAATATCTGGGTGTAGGTCTACTATAAGATTATACGGAGTATTTTCGTCAAAAATTATTACAAGATCAACAAATGGTATGGACGCTACCACGTTTGCACGGATCATTTCTGATTGTATTGGGCGATTCTCACCTTTTAGTTGTTTTACTGATCTGTCGCTATTCAAACCTACAACAAGATGATCGCATTGGGCTCGTGATTGATGTAATAGCGAAAAATGACCTGGATGTAAAAGATCAAAGCAACCGTTAGTAAAGCCTACTTTTTGACCAGCACATTTCCAACGAGACACTTGATCAATTGCCATAATACGATCAACTACCTTCATTTTAATTGCAGTAACTTCAGAATTATATAACGATGTAATAATGTCAGAAGTGTAAGCTACTGCTGTACCAATCTTGCCAACGACAATTCCAGCGGCAACATTAGCTAATTTAATAGCTATTGGAAGAGTAATCCCTGAGGCAATTGATACGGTCATTACCGAGACTACAGTGTCTCCTGCTCCAGATACATCGAATACTTCGTGTGCATTTGTCGGCAAATGATAGATATCATCACTTTCAGTAATTAGAGTCATGCCGTCATAACTGCGTGTTACTAAGATATTAGATATTGAATATTCATTCATAATTAGACGTGCTGCTTTGACTATTTCTGTGTCACTATTAACTGAAAGACCAGTTGCTTCATATAATTCTTTGCGATTTGGTGTAATTAGATACGCACCTGAATAAATTGAATAATCATTTCCTTTTGGATCTACTATCACAGGTTTGTCAATTGTTCGTGCTTCTTTAATTAATTGACGAATTATTTCTTTATCCAACATACCTTTATCATAATCTGATAGCACGATGGCATTAACTTTTGGTATTAATTTTAATGCGTTATTGAGTAAAGATTTATGACTATGTTTGGTTAATACAGCTTGTGTTTCTAGATCTACCCTTAATAGTTGTTGGCTACCAGCTGAAAATCTAGTTTTTACGATAGTTTTATGACCACATTCAATAATCAGTTTAGAATTGATCTCATCATGCAAATTGATCAACCTCATTACTTCACGTCCTTCAGAATCATCACCGATTAGCGACAGAAAATATGGCGTTACACCTAGTGCCACTAGATTTCTCACTACATTTCCAGCTCCACCCAGCATGGTTACTTCACGACTGATTTTTAGAATCGGAATCGGTGCTTCTGGTGAAATTCGTTCAACGTCACCATAAACAAATCGATCAAGCATAACATCGCCAATACATAAAATTGGAACATGTTTTATTGAAAGAATATGTTTTATAAGGTCACTCAGTTTGATTTATCCAAAAATTATTTATGTACAGAAATTACTCCAATAGTCATTTGTATCTAGTCAAACTATTGTTATTAGATGCAATGCAAGTAGTTAAAACGATCTTTTTATGTTACTTTTCATAAAGCAGCACGAGTAAATAATTACTTAATTTTATTGTTGGCTGTAACATGATTAGTTAGTTCTAAAGCCAGAACACCAGGTAATGTTTTCCCCTCTAGCCATTCAAGAAAAGCACCTCCAGCTGTAGAGATGTAAGAGAAGTCATTAATAACACCTGCGTTAATTAAAGCTGAAACAGTATCACCACCACCAGCTACTGTTAGTAAATTAACTTTTTTTGTTAATTCTGCTGCAATTTGAGCCAAACTATTTGTTGTTACGTCAAATGGTTTAATCTCAAACGCACCTAGAGGGCCGTTCCATACTAATGTTTTACATTTTCTCAAACAATCGATCATAATTTTAACACTTTCAGGACCTGCGTCGAGAATTAACATATCATCAGGAACACGATCGACAGAAACTACTGTATATTCGGAATGTTCAGCTAATTGACTAGATATAACTACATCTATAGGTAGAATGATACGACAATTTGCTATTTTTGATTTTTCGATGATCGAAAGTGCGATAGAAGACATATCTCTTTCGCACAATGATTTTCCAACGGCTTTGCCCTGTGCAAACAAGAAAGTATTAGCCATTCCACCTCCGATAATAAGAAAATCGACGCGGTTGACTAAGTTTCCTAATAAATCAAGCTTAGTTGAAATTTTAGCACCACCAACAATAGCAACAACTGGTTTTTCTGGATGATCAAGTGCTTTACTAAGAGCTACTAATTCACTCTGCATTAATCTACCGGCGTATGCTGGTAGTAGTCGTGCAATTGCCTCAGTTGAAGCATGCGCTCTATGTGAAGTTGAAAAGGCATCATTAACATAAATTTGCCCAAGATCAGCTAATTGTCTTGCAAAGATAGGATCGTTCTTCTCTTCTTCTAGATGGAATCTAACGTTTTCTAATAAAATAATGTCACCATCTTTGAGTTTGTTTACTTCCATTATCGTTTTAGAACCGATCACATTATCTGCCCAAGTAATCTGATGATTTACAGCTTTGATTAGTGGTTTGAGAAGTAATTTTTGACTATATTTTTCTTCAACACCTTTTGGACGACCAAAATGTGTGATAATAATAACACGCCCACCTCTTTTTGATAATTCTCGAATTGTGATGGCTGAACGATCAATTCGTGTAGTATCGGTAATTTCGCCATCCTTAGTTGGAACATTAAGATCAGTTCTCACTAATATTCTTTTACCACGAGGATCAAAATCATCTAGAGTACGAAACATAAATATATCCTCCACTTAAAGATTTTGCGTGCATCAAATTTCAAAAGTAATTTATAAGTCTGATCAAATTTAAGCAATGTGTCTTACAAAACGTAACATGTTGCATGTATATCCGTATTCGTTGTCATACCATGAGACGATTTTAACGAAAGTACTGTCAAGCTGTATTCCAGCATTAGCATCGAAAATTGATGGATAATTGCATCCGCGAAAATCTGTTGAAACTACTTTTTCATCTGTATATCCTAAAATACCTTTAAGTGAACTTTCTGAAGCTATTTTCATTTCTTTGCAGATGTTTTCATATGATGTGTCTTTGATCAATTCTACGGTTAAATCAATAACTGAAACGTCTGAAGTGGGAACTCGAAATGACATACCTGTAAGTTTTTTATCAAGTTCAGGTATGACTTTGCCGACAGCTTTAGCAGCACCTGTTGAAGATGGAATGATGTTTTCAAGAATACCACGCCCTCCACGCCAATCCTTGCTAGAAGGACCATCTACTGTCTTTTGTGTAGCAGTAGTGGCATGCACAGTGCTCATTAAACCACGCTTGATTCCCCAATTATCGTGCAATACTTTAGTAACAAGTGCCAAACAATTAGTGGTACAAGAAGCTGCAGATACAATGTTTTCATTAGCATATTTGTTATGATTAACACCGTAAACGAACATCGGTGTATCATCTTTAGATGGTGCTGATTGTACGACCCTCTTGGCACCTGCGGCAATATGTTTTTGACAACTTTCTGCTGTAAGAAATAATCCTGTTGATTCAATTACAATATCAGCACAGACTTCATTCCATTTAAGGTCTGCCGGATCTTTAATTGCTGTCAGTCTAATTTTTTTATTCTTAATTATAAGAAAGTTACCGTCGATCAAAATCTCGTCATTGAGACGACCGTGTACTGAATCATATTTTAGCATATAAGCTAAATATATAGGATCTAGTAAATCGTTTATTGCAACAATTTCGATATCTTGAAATTCTTTGTTTACTGCTCTAAACACCATTCGACCGATGCGACCGAAACCATTAATGGCAACTCGTATAGTCATAACATTCTCCAGTTAAGAGTTTATTTTCTTGATCTATTTTTTGTGTGAAACCATCACAAATGGAGTAACACAGTGTGATTAAAAAAATCATTACAAAGTCTACAAATTCATACTGATAATTAGCGTTAATCACACATCATTTACTATAGCTGTATTATATTTTGTATCATATTTTTCTTAAGTTATGATTAATAGAAATATGATAAAATGTAATCCTAATATTATACTTTTAATTTAATTTATATTAAAATTCAACCTCGGTATCATTATTAGTACTAAAAGTGCTTCATCAATTATACAAATTATACAAAGTATTAGAATTAAATTATAACTTGGATATATGATTTTAATGATGATTGTTTGTGATCTCAATTAAAGATGTTTATTGATGCAATTTAACAGAAAGATTCTCATATGTCATTTCTGGCCGATCGTTTATCATTAATTAAACCATCCCCGACTATTTTAGTACGTCAAAAAGCTACAGATTTAAAATCACAGGGACGAGATGTAATCGATCTTGGTGCTGGAGAGCTAGATTTTGACACTCCGGAAAATATTAAAGTGGCAGCTAAAAATGCTATTAATAGAGGTGAAACTAAATACACTGCCGTTGCTGGCACTCCTGCGCTTCGTAACGCTATTGTTGCTAAGTTCAAGCGTGAAAATGGTCTTGAGTATTCACCTAATCAGATAACTGTAGGATGTGGTGGAAAACAAGTCATTTATAATGCTATGATAGCTACAATAAATTCAGGTGATGAAGTGATTATTCCATCACCATATTGGGTTAGCTATCCTGATATCACTTTATTGGCTGGAGGTACTGTTGTTCCAATAATTTGTTCGGAAGAGAACGGGTTTAAGCTTAGAATTAAAGATCTAGAATCTACTATCACATCAAAAACTAAATGGTTAATTCTCAATTCGCCTAGTAATCCGACTGGCGCTACTTATTCGTATAATGAATTAAGAGCAATTGCTGATGTTTTATTATTTAATTCTAATGTTTGGATAATAACGGACGATATATATGAACATCTGATTTATGATGAATTAGAATTTTTTACATTAGCTCAGGTTGAACCGAGACTTTGTGATCGTATCCTGACTGTCAATGGTCTATCTAAATCTTACTCTATGACAGGTTGGCGTGTCGGATATGCTGGTGGTCCGAAGATTCTTATTGATGCTATTAACATGATTCAATCGCAAAGTTCGACGCATACTAGTTCAATTAGTCAAGCGGCAGGCGTAGAAGCGCTTAACGGTAATCAAGATTTTGTCAAGAAAAACATTTCAGTGTTTAAGGAAAGACGAGATTTAGTGGTAAAAATGCTAAATATAGCTAATGGTATTGTCTGTAAGATTCCTGAAGGTGCTTTTTATGTTTATCCATCTTGTGCCGGAACTATAGGAAAAAAAACTCTTGATAATAAGATAATTACTAACGATAGTGATTTTGTTACTTTTTTACTTGAAAGTGAAAGTGTTGCTTTGGTACATGGTGAAGTATTTGGATTGTCTCCATATTTTCGTATTTCTTATGCTACCAGCACAGAAGTCTTAATCGAAGCTTGTAAACGAATACAACGTTTCTGCGCTAGACTTTCATAACAATTATGAATAAACCGAGAATCTTTATCGATGGTGAGGCTGGGACCACAGGTATGCAAATTCGTACTCGTTTGGCCAATCGTGTTGATGTAAAATTAATTAGTATCGATCTTTCTAAACGTAAAAACGATATAGAACGACGAAGATTACTCAATACTGTTGATCTGGCTGTCCTTTGTTTACCAGATGATGCGGCGCGAGTAGATGTTTCTATGATTGACAATCCTGCAGTACGAGTTCTCGATGCAAGCACTGCATTTCGTACAGATCTTGATTGGGTTTATGGAATGCCTGAATTGACATATGATCAACCTGATAAGATTCGTAAAGCTAAACGAGTAAGCAATCCAGGATGTTATCCAACCGGAGCCATTGCATTATTGCGACCATTGATCGACGATGGAATATTACCAATAATGACTCCGATCAGTATTCATGCTATTTCAGGATACAGTGGTGGTGGACATCAGCTAATAGAGAAATTCGAAAATGAGAAATATGTTACCGATAATTATTTTCTATATGCTTTAGAATTAGAGCATAAACATCGAAATGAAATACGTGTACATTCTGGTCTTAATCATACACCATTATTTATACCATCAGTTGGAAAATTTCGTCAAGGAACAATAGTTCAAATTCCTCTGCATCTATGGAGTTTACCAAAAACCACTAGTGGTCGCGTCTTACATGAATCATTGAGTGATCGATATATTAATCAACGCTTTATTCAAGTAATGCCATATGATTATCGACCAAAAACTCTATCTCCAGAAACTTTAAATGGCACTAACTCTCTTGAACTGTTTGTATTTAACAATGATGCTGAACAGACAGTATTATTAGTTGCTCGCTTTGATAATCTTGGTAAGGGCGCTTCTGGTGCTGCAATGCAAAATATTGATTTAATGCTCGATTTTACTTGCGATCATGATTACTCATTATAAAAGTTATTTTATTTATAAAGTATAATTATGTTGGTATATAGAAAAATACGTACATTAAAAGATGTATGAAAATACAGAGCTAAGAACAATTGGCTTATCGATGTGTTAATTTACCATATCTTTGTTAATGATCTGGAACTACAAGCAAGTATTGGTGTTTATAATTACGAAAAGATTGGTAAACAACGAATTCGCATTAATTTAGATCTTGTTGTTCATCAAAATGTAACTACAGACAATTTTTCTGACGTACTTTGTTACGAAATAGTAGTTGATAAAATACGTAACGTAATTGAATGTAATCACGTTAATTTACTTGAAACTTTAGCTTTATATATTTCCACAATATGTTTAGAAGACAAGCGTGTCAAATTTGCAAAAGTACGTGTAGAGAAGTTAGATGTGTTTTCAGATGTAACTAGCGTTGGTGTTGAAATAGAACGATTTCAACAATTATAATTAAGCAATATCTACCTAATTTTCAAATAATATTAATAATATAATGGAAAAAATATATAGCGATATTGGTTTGCATGTAATTATAGATTATCTGCGAACTCTTCCTGTAACTCCAGGTGTTTATCGTATGTTTGGCAGATTCAACAAAGTTCTTTATGTAGGTAAAGCCAAAAATTTAAAAAAACGAGTGATTACTTATACAAAAATCGATCGTTTATCATTGCGACTACGACGCATGGTATCTGAAACTATAGGTATGGAGGTAATTACTACTCATACAGAAGCAGAAGCTTTACTTCTTGAAGCTAATATGATTAAAAAACTATCTCCGAAGTATAATATATTGCTCAGAGACGATAGGTCTTTCCCATATGTCTTAATTACTGATGATGAAATGTATCCTCAGGTTATTAAACATCATGGTACGCGTAAATTAAGTGGTAAATATTTTGGCCCATTTGCATCATCTGGTTCTGTTAATCAAACGTTCTCTCAAATACAACGAGTTTTTTTATTACGATCTTGCACCAACAATGTTTTTTTTACTAGATCTAGACCATGTTTACTCTATCAGATTAATAGATGTAGTGCTCCTTGTGTCAAGAATATTACTCAAGATGCTTATAGTTTACTGGTTAAACAAACTCTGATGTTTTTATCTGGACAAAATCAAATCATTCAACATGAATTGATTAAACAGATGGAAAAAGCAAGTTTTTCTATGAACTATGAAGAGGCAGCTATTTATCGTGATCGTATTTACGCACTATCTAGTATACAAGCAAATCAAAATATTAATTTGGTAGACGATATTAATGAAACTGATGTTATAGCCATATATCAATTTGGTTCATATGCTTGCATACAGATTTTTTTCTTTCGAAATGGCTGCAATTTCGGAAATTGTTCGTTCTTTCCTAGTCAGACACACGATCAAACTGCTGAAGTTGTTTTAATTGCTTTTATTAGTCAATTTTACGACAATAGAATTCCTCCACACGAGATTTTGCTGTCTCACTCTTTGACGAAATCAAATCATATCTTACTAACGGAAGCACTAGCGCTTAAGGTTAATTACAAGGTGATAATTTGTACTGCAAAACGTGGTAGTCGACGTAAAATAATCGATCATGCCTATAATAATGCACGAGATGCTTTAAGGAGACGCATGTCAACACAACCACCGTTGGCAGAACTTGTTCGTTTGTTCGATTTAGATGAATTACCAAAACGAATTGAAGTTTACGATAATAGTCATATTAATGGATCTTATGCTGTTGGGGGTATGATTGTTGTTGGTTCTGATGGTAATTTTCTTAAAAATGAATATCGTAAATTTAATATTAAGACATTAAGTCAAGGTGATGATTTAATAATGATGCGTGAAGTATTCATGCGTAGATTTCGGAACTACAATAACAGACCTGATCTAGTATTAATTGACGGTGGTTATGGACAGCTCAAAGTTGTAACAGAAACAATGAATGAGTTAGGAATTACCATGAAAGTAATTGGTATTTCTAAAGAATCAAATCGTACTGAATATTTTCATCTTTTTAACAGCAAACCGTTTACATTATCATCAACTGATCCAGTTCTTTACTTTCTGCAACGCTTACGTGATGAAGCTCATCGTTTTGTCGTAGGAATTCATAGAGTTAGACGTTCGAAAGCAATTAAAAAATCAGCTATTGATTGTATCACTGGAATCGGTACTCATCGAAAAAGAGCGTTACTTCACCATTTTGGATCTGTTAGAGGTGTTTCTGAAGCCGGTATTAAAGATCTGCAAGTAGTTAATGGCATTGGTATTGATATAGCTAAAAAGATTTATAATTATTTTCATCACAAATATTAACAACCATTCTTACAATATAAAAGAGAGAACACACATATAAATGTGTTCTCTCTTCTTTTATTAATATTATTGTTTATTTATTTAATCTTATTAGCTTTACCAAAGCTATAAGATAATCCAATCATAGCAGAAGAAGAAGAGTAAACTTTCTTCTTACTCTTACTAAGTTCAAGTTTATTATCACATGTAGTTTTATCTATTCCAAACTTATCAGCAGTAACACTTGCAAAGCTACG
>JAITNJ010000045.1 GCA_031290545.1 Rhodospirillaceae bacterium
TTAATTTTATCATATGGGTTATAACGATAAGAGAGTTCAAACTCAGGTCTTATAGAACCTCTATCTGTAAAATTCAAAAAATCTGGTTCGTATCCTATTGTTGCAAGAAGAGTATATCCAGCCTTAGTAGTTGATTTATAACTAGTGAGTTTTTTTGAATAATAATAATATGAATATTCATTTATATGCTCAGTTTTCGATTTTACTAAAAAATCATTATCTTTAGAAAAAGTTACACCACCTTGTATTCCAACATATAAGCCTTCAGCTTGAACAACACTTGCCATACCTGCTAATAGACTAATAGATAGTAGACCTAAATTTAACTTCATGATGAAATACCTGTCTATTTATATTTATTAGATAGTTCTTATTACAATATGATTATAGTTATTATTAATAAACTATAATCATCACATAAGATAATGATATTAATCTACTTCATAATCAATAATAAATACGTAACAGCAATTATTTATTATATGTATAAAATCATTACAAACATGATTTTTAATAAAAGAACGATTCTTATTTTAAGCCGAAATAGCTCAGTGGTAGAGCAACTGATTCGTAATCAGTAGGTCCACGGTTCAAGTCCGTGTTTCGGCACCACTGTAAATTTATTGTTTTAATATAAAAAATATTCACAAAAATTTGTAATCTATATTTAGTTTTAGTCACAATTTTGCTTATGACAATATTGTTTATATTAAAAATGATAGATACTTAATCTATTTGTACATACTTTTTGTTCTATTATCGCTGCAATTTCAATGTCATTTTCTTTTTTTAGAGTACAAATTTGTCATCGTTCTTTGATTAATGATTTTGATAGTTAAATCTCATGGATGTTTTTTAGAAAACATATTCCGATTTGCATTTTTCTTTCATAATACTAAACATGTTCATTTTACGGCCTAACCCTATTTTTCATTTAGCTATATAACAACTTCATAGAAAGTTAACCATATTTACGTCGTTCGAGCTGTTGATATCTAATGAAATAATCACAGTATATAAATTCTTCTATACGATCTAACGAAATGAACAGCGAATGAAATTTTTTATTAAAGCTATGAGTTGAAACATTTGAGAGAATCCTCCTACATCATTACAATGCTTTCTCAAAAAAACAGCCAACAGATAACTGCACTCGATTTATGATTCTTTTTTAGCTTTCTATAAACGAACTTTTATAACTCTAAATTCCTATCTAAAAACTGTAGTAGTTGACGTGAGAGAGCCTATCCAATTCGCAAACTCCATCTAAAGTTAAAGATTTGTATAAATATTTAAAATAGAATTTGTATAGTATTAAATTTGCACGCCTTTTAATTTTTCCAGTGCTATTCTTCCGTACTTTGAGCAATTTGTCCCGTAGCTCATAAAACCGTGTTTAGCATTCTCTATGATGATATGCTCAACTGCTATTCCAGCGTTACGCAATTTTTGAGCAAATAAAAAATTTCCGTCAAACAAAATGTCTTTTTCAGCGGATACGATCGTTGTTTTTGGGAAAACAGACATGTCGTTTTCTAAAATAGGGTAAATCAGTTTGTTGTTGATCGATTCTTCATCTTGAATGTCTTTCCCTGTGTATTGATTGATAAACCATTCCCCCATCGCTTTTGTCAGCTCTATTTCTTTTCCGTATTTTACAAACGATTCGGAATTAAAATCATTCGACAAAAATGGATAAAAAAGAATCTGCGATGACGGAGGACGTCTGGAAAAATTTATCTCCATTAATTTTATGCACAATGATGCACACAAATTTCCTCCAGAGCTATCTCCTACTAAAATAACGTTGCGAAAATTTATTTCATTATCGAAAAGCCGGCAGTAAGAGCTTAAAGCGTCGTTCAAGGCAAACGGGAACTTATAGGTTGGAGCAAGTCTGTATTCGACTGACACCAATCTAATTTTCATCGCGTTTGTTATTTTTCTACAAAGAAAGTCGTGACTAGTAATACTTCCAGTTACCCATCCGCCACCATGGAAATATAACAAGATATCATCGTTCGCGTCTTCAGGCTCATAGAGCATTGCTTGAATCGAAAAATCTTCTCTGTCCAAAATGCTTTTAAAACTTATGAGACTTCTTCTCTTTACTTCTTCTCTTTCGTCATCGCGTTCTAAAAATATCGAACAAGCGTTTATATCAAAAGTCATTATTATCTTTCATGAAGAAAATTTTCATTCTAAAGTACTTAAATTAATCAGTTCAATATATGAATTTATTCATACGTGATTTTAAAAACTAAAAAATTCGTTTGTCTCTATAAGTTCTTCGGCACTTAAAGTGGCTTTTAAACATGTAGTTAAACATGAATTCCGTTTAGAAATAGCGATATGAAAGATCATAGAAATTAAAAAATTAAATTGTGCAGTTTTAAATGTGACTGGAGGATCTAGTTTCTATCGATAAATTCGAGTTGGCATTAAAACTTTAAGTGAATTGTTTAATTTGAATTTTTAGGCGATATGTGATAGGTGAGCAGTTATTCAAAAGATTGAATAAATTAGATTAGATAAATCGATAAATATCAAATTTAGTGAATTATATTTTAGATGACGATTCATTGAAATTTCGAAATGGCCCATTAATTTTTGTACGGTGTATAAAAACTACTTTTTGACTATCGTCTATTCTGTAATCAAAGGATATAGTATTTACTCTTATTATGAAGAGAACTGTTGAGTTTTTAACTTTTTGCTCATTATATAGATATAAAACTAATTAATTTTACTAATGAAATTTGTTTACTTTCCTCAAACATTTTTACATATGACGTAATTCACAATTCTATTTCGTCAAGACTTCATTAGCTTGTATTCTCGAGATATATTATCTTAGATATTTCGGTGCATATCACTTAAAGTAAATTCTTTTTGATATTAATGAAAAGTATTTTGTTGCACACCGCAAGTGTTTGTTTTTTATACGATTCGTTTTGTTTGTCGTTTAATGCGCAAGTAAGTGGTATAATAAGTTATAATTACTATTATTAATATTTTGAGAAACTGCTAAAATAGATTAGTAATCAGTAGATCTACGATTTTAATAGCAGTTTGGCACAATTTATGTGCTTCTTTTTCTTGATAGATCTAGTATAATTACCAACTAATCATGATGAATTCTTAATTTCTTGTCTATTACGCTAACTACACACACGTCAGACCAAACGTTTAAAGCTGTTTCACCCATATCTATCACACTATAAAATGGTAGAATCAACCAAAGAATATCGATCGGTATGTCCATGCTGGTCAGTAGGCTCATGCTAAGAAAGAAACATCCCATAGGAACTCCAGCATTTCCAATAGCTACTATTGTAGCAATAAAAATCCATTGAAGTAAAAGCATGGGAGTAATTTCAATTCCGTAGTTTTGCATAACATAAATTACTGTTGTAAATATAAATGCTGCGCAGGCATTCATATTAATAGCAGTGCACAGTGGAAAAACAAATCTGCTGATTTCACGTGATATTCCTAGATTGTTTTCAGCTGTACTCATTGTGATTGGTAATGTTCCGACTGACGATTTCGAAAAAAATGCGACTGATAATGCCGGAAACATAGCTTTCAAATAGACAAACGGAAATATTTTATTTGCTCGTAAAAAAATCGGTAAAACAATTATGCCATGTATAATGTTAGCAATAATAACTATGCTTAAGTATTCACCTAGCCCCTTTATATTCGTTCCTCCTCTTAATTGAGCTACAGCTGTAACCACAAAACCGAATATGGCAATCGGGAGCATTTTTATGGTCCATTCAATAACGATCAGAAATATTCCATGAATGCTTTTAAAAAAGTTATGTGCAACTAGAAATTCGGAATTTGGAAGATATCTGATAGCTATACCTATGATGATTCCAATTAAAAGAGATCCAACAACGTTGTGTTCTAAAAACGTAGAAAAAATATTAGATGGAATTATGTTAAGAACGTACTCGGAGTATTTTCCAATAGGAATGTCATGACTTACTATATTAGATATCATTTTAACATTGGATGGAGAAATTATCGTATAAACAATACTGGCTATGAAAGCAGCGGCTACTGTTGTTCCTATAGTATAAACGAGAGTTTGCTTTCCTATTTTTTTTAATTCAATATCTGAGCTTTGTTTAGATAGAGAAACAATTAGTGAAACCACTATTATCGGCAAGCTTAATAATTTGAATATTTTTATAAAAATCTCTGAAATGAAATTTGCTTCATTTAGTGCAAAATCAAAATATCCACATAAATATCCGAGAATAATAGCGATCAAATATCGATAAATCACATTTTTAGAAAAAATTTCTAATATTAAAAAACTGTTAGTAAAAATAACCTTAAGGCTCCTATATTCTTATTATACGATCTCTATAATAATTGATCGTATAGAAATAAATCTACTAATTAAAGTTTCTTGAATGCCTGATCAATTTCACATAGCCATAGCATATAAAGAACTTTTAAAAAAATTTTTTAGAATTAGAAAGCATAGAAGTTTCATTTAATTAGAAATTTATTTATTGATAGTATTAAGTATTAAGTATTAATTATTAATTAATATTGGCTTGATATTTGTTGATAACAATTTTTAGTAAATTTATGTAAGTGGTATTATCATTTTAATTTTATCGCGAATGTATTCCAATACAATTGATTTAATTTGTAAGTCAAAATAAAAAATCAATAATGCAATCATTATTAAATATTATACATATAATGTACATAAGCTTAGTTTGATGTATTATAATAAAACTTATCTAATCATTAGTTTGATGATTAGATGTTATTAAAAGTAAATTTTTCTAGTTAAATAACAATTAATTTCTAGTTAAATAACAATTAATATGAATTAATCTCAGTGAGAATAGCTATTGGATTATGGTGAATTAATAACTGTTAGTTTTTTATTTCTTTTAAGTATGAATTTTTGGTGAATCACATGGTAAATACACTTCTAATCATTCATTTGTTAATTGCTATTATTCTAGTTGGTGTAATTCTTTTGCAGCGTAGTGAAGGTGGGGCGCTTGGTATTGGTGGTAATAGTATTATTACAGGTCGTGCAGCAGGGAATTTGTTGACACGCGCTACAGCTATTTTGGCTGTTGGATTTTTTGTAACAAATCTTGCATTGGCTCTAGTTGCTAAAATTCATAATCAACCAAATTCTATTATGGATAATTTGTCCATTAAAACATCATCCGATCCTATTGGTTCAACAACACCTAAGGTTCCTCTTAGTCACTGAATTTTGACTTACTTTAGATGGACGAATAAAAAATGATTTATTTCTTTCAATTACAATAGTATCTAACGTTATTCTGTATGTGACTGATCTATGATTAATTGTGACTCATCATGACTCGTTTTATTTTCATAACAGGTGGAGTAATTTCTTCCATCGGAAAAGGATTAGCATCTGCGGCATTAGCATCGCTATTGCAAACTCGTGGGTTTAAAGTTCGTCTTCGCAAATTAGATCCATACTTAAATGTTGATCCTGGAACCATGAGTCCATATCAACATGGTGAAGTTTATGTAACAGACGATGGGGCAGAAACAGATCTCGATCTTGGTCATTATGAACGCTTTACAGGTATTGCTTCACGACATTCAGATAATATCACTACAGGACGTATTTATTCAAAAGTGATAGCACGTGAGCGTAAAGGTGAATATCTAGGAGATACAGTTCAAGTAATTCCACATGTAACTGATGCAATCAAAGAATTTATTCTTTCTGATATTATTGATGAGGATTTCGTCATTTGTGAAATTGGTGGAACTGTAGGAGATATTGAAAGTCTACCTTTTCTTGAGGCAATCAGACAATTAGGCAATGAATTAGGGCATGAATGCACAATGTTTATACACCTAACACTATTGCCATACATTTCATCTGCTGGTGAATTGAAAACTAAGCCAACGCAACATTCAGTTAAAGAATTACTATCAGTTGGAATTCAGCCAGATTTGTTACTTTGTCGTTCTGATCGCAATCTTTCAGAAAAAGAGCGACATAAGATCTCGTTATTTTGTAATGTGCGTGAAGAAGCTGTAATAACTGGGCCCGATGTTGATATTATATATAAGGCACCAGTAAGTTATCATGAGCAAGGTTTTGATGATCAAGTATGTAAACATTTTAATCTATTCAATGCTCCACCAGCTGTTCTGACTAGTTGGAATAAAATTATTGAACGTATTCAGGCCCCTGAAGGAGAAGTGACTATAGCAATTGTTGGAAAGTACATTAAATTGCTTGATAGTTATAAATCGCTTAGTGAAGCACTTCAGCATGGTGGTATTGCTAACAATGTGAAAGTTCGTATGAATTGGATCGATAGCAAGATCTTTGAAAACAAAGAATCAATTTGTGGACTTGAGAACGTACATGGTATTCTAGTGCCAGGTGGCTTTGGTGAGCGTGGAATATCTGGTAAAATAGAAGCTATAAAATTTGCTCGTGAACATTTCATTCCATATTTTGGAATATGTTTTGGAATGCAGATGGCTGTAATTGAAGTAGCACGCAATCTAGCTGGATTAATAAATGCCAATTCAACAGAATTTGGGCCATGTATAGAACCTGTAGTTGGTTTGATAACAGAATGGGTGTGTAAAAACAAATTAGTTTGTCGAACCAAAGAAAGTGATCTCGGCGGAACTATGAGACTCGGTGCATATAATTGCAAACTGCTTCCAAAAACTAAAGTGGCTGAAATTTATGGTAAAGAAATAATAAGTGAACGTCATCGTCATCGTTACGAAGTAAATATCTGTTACCGTAAGCATTTAGAACAAGCAGGGATAATTTTTTCTGGAATGTCACCAGATGATACGTTGCCAGAAATAATTGAATTAAAAAATCATCCTTGGTTCATTGGAGTTCAATTTCATCCAGAATTAAAATCCAAACCATTCGATCCTCACCCATTATTTGCTTCTTTCATTCAAGCTACGATTCTTAAATCAAGATTAATTTAAATTATAACATGACTAAAGCTCATCATCTAACAATTGGATCTCTAATTCTTGGTAATGATCTTCCGTTTGTATTAATAGCTGGACCATGTCAGATTGAAAGTCGAGAACATGCACTTAAAACAGCAATAGAACTTAAAAATATGTGTACAAGAGAGGGTGTTGGTTTTATTTATAAAACTTCTTTTGATAAAGCAAATCGTACTAGTATAAATTGTAAACGTGGTATAGGTTTAACTCAATCTATGTCGATTTTCTCAGAGATCAGTAAAAATCTTGGCATCCTTGTTCTTACAGATGTTCATACTGTGGAACAATGCGCTAAGGTTGCAACTGTAGTTGATGTTTTACAGATTCCTGCTTTTCTATGTCGTCAAACTGATTTACTTTTAGCGGCTGGTGCTACAGGTCTAGCAATTAATGTAAAGAAAGGTCAATTTTTAGCACCTTGGGATATGTCGCAAGTAGTAGAAAAGATCGAAAGTACAGGTAATAATCGAATAATGCTATGTGAGCGTGGAGTTAGTTTTGGTTATAATAATCTTATAACTGATATGCGCAGTCTACCGATCATGGCAAAAACTGGCTGTCCAATAGTGTTCGATGCTACTCATTCAGTACAACAACCAGGTGGGCAAATTAGTAGTTCAGGTGGTCAAAGTGAATTTGCTTCAGTATTGGCGCGTGCTGCTGTATCGGTTGGTGTTGCTGCGATCTTTGTTGAAACTCATGAAAATCCAAAATTTGCACCATCTGACGGATTTAATATGATTCCATTGTCCGAAATGCCAAATTTTATTTCCACATTAGTAAGCTTTGATCGCCTGGCTAAAACTAGACCCATTTTCATTTCTTAACTTTTAAAGGAGATTAAAATTAATGTCTGCAATTACTAATATTCATGCACGAGAAATTCTTGATTCTCGTGGAAATCCTACTATTGAAGTGGATGTTGTTACTGAATCAGGTGCACTTGGTAGATCAATTGTACCATCAGGCGCTTCAACAGGCGCACATGAAGCAGTTGAATTACGTGATGGTGATAAGAAGCGTTATTTTGGCAAGGGAGTACTTAAGGCTGTTAAAGCAGTTAATATTGAAATTAATAAGGCATTATTAGGTTTTGATGCTAAAGATCAGTTATTTGTCGATCGTACAATGATTGAATTGGACGGTACGTTAAACAAGAGTCGATTAGGAGCTAATGCTATTCTCGGTGTTTCTATGGCAACAGCAAAAGTTGCAGCAAAAGTAACTGGATTGAAACTTTATCGTTATATTGGTGGTACTTTTGCTCATATTCTTCCTGTTCCAATGATGAATATTATTAACGGTGGTGTACATGCTGATAATCTTATTGATATTCAAGAATTTATGATTCAACCAATTGGAGCTACGAGTATAGCTGATGCGATTAGAATAGGTTCAGAAATCTTTCACTCTTTAAAAAAAATACTCAAAGATGCCAATTATAGTACTAGCGTTGGTGATGAAGGTGGTTTTGCTCCAAATTTAAAAAGTACTGAACAGGCACTTGATTTTGTGTTAAAGGCAATAGAAATTGCTGGATACAAACCTAGTGATGATGTTTGTTTAGCTGTAGATGCAGCTTCGACAGAATTTTTTAAAGATGGTAATTATATATTGACAGGTGAAAATGTAACTTTTAACAGTGAGGATTTTGTAAAATATTGGTCGAAATTGGTTTCTAATTATCCAATCATCTCCATAGAGGATGGTATGGCAGAGGATGATTGGGAAGGTTGGAAATTGTTAACTGACGAACTAGGTGACAAAATTCAACTTGTTGGTGACGATCTATTTGTTACTAATCCATCGCGTCTAGTCCGTGGTATTGAACAGGGTATTGGTAATTCGATCTTAGTCAAGGTCAATCAAATTGGAACATTGTCAGAAACGTTAGAAGCTGTTGAGATGGCACATAAAGCAGGATATACTACTGTTCTATCACATCGTTCTGGTGAAACTGAAGATTCAACAATCTCAGATCTGGCAGTGGCTACAAATGCTGGTCAGATCAAAACAGGCTCGTTATCACGTTCAGATCGTCTTGCAAAATACAATCAACTAATTCGCATAGAAGAAGAGCTTGGTTCAATTGCTAAATTTGCTGGCCGTACCATTTTACAACGTCATCAGTCTCTTTAATAACTGATAAAGCATAATTGTTCATTAACTTAAATTTTTAAAAACAAAATGCTTAAATGATCTAACTTTATTGAAAACAAAAATATTTAAATTAAAATAACAATTTATCAATGCTCTTATTAAAAATTACAATTCATAGCTAGTTCAAGTCAGAAAACTATTTTATATATTTCAAACTAGTTATGAATTGTGAATAATATTCACATACAAAGGAAGGTCGGAGCAAAAGATACTAAAGTGTGTTAGTTTGTTGCTAATAATTGTTATTAACATAAGAATGTAATTCTTAATATGGTTTTTACAAAAATTTGTCGCTTTTCTAGATATATGATTGGTCCTTTTTTTGGATTAACAATGATGAGCTATTTCATCTATCACACAATTTATGGTAATCACGGATTGATTGCATGGAGACGATTTAATAAAGATATTGAACAGGCAGAAAGAAATTTGGCTCAAATTGAAAAAACTCGTGATAATTTAGTTAATTGTGTAATGCTGTTACATCCTAATAGTCTGGATCCTGATCTTTTAGAAGAACGTGCGCGTCTTATGTTAAACATGGGAAATAATGATGATATCATTATTTTTAGACCTTATTTCTAAATGTTAACATAAGACGATCGATGAATAATGATTATAATAATTTAATAATTGGTATTTATAAGTATTATAGCAATTTAGAGAATTATAGGAGTTGTTTTAATAAAACAATATTTTCTTATAAATGAAAATCTGATCTATTATTAATTAATAATTATAATCAACACATTTCTAAAAATTGATTGCTTTTATATTACGAAGATTTGTGGATTCGTGTTTTTAGTCATAGAAACAAATTAATGTATTAATGCTAGCAACAGTTTCAATTCTGGATATTTAAATGTGTATATTTTGTAAAAGGTTAATTGATGTTGATCATGGTTAAATAATTTAATAACAACTAGTTATATCATAATTGCATTATTATATTATTGAAAATAAATGTCTGATTTTGATGTTATAAAGCAGTTTTTATTAAAAATAAATTATTAATCTTTGGTGACAACGTAATTAATAATATTATGATACTGTTCATAGTAGAACAGTTTGAATAATAAGCTTTCTTGTTGGAATAAAGATTCTAGATTGAGTGTCCTAAATAACCATTATAGAAAATAATATTTGTTCTATTAATATATACATTCTATCTGTATCATACTGTAAGTACTTTTTGTCAGTTGTAGCTATAAATAACTGAGTTTGTATGCTTTTTCCTATTAAGAGAATAGATAGGTCATATTTTCTGTTATATTTTGGACACTAAATTCATCGAAATAATAATAAACACACATGTCCATTAAGTGCTATAAAAGTCCAATTAAATATCATAATTAAATTTAACATTCCTTAATTAACAATAAGATTATTTTTAATTTTTTGTGGTACTTAAATATAAATTTTCGTTAC